>DATGNI010000079.1:0-13738 GCA_035306825.1 Azoarcus sp.
CTCGGTCAACCTGGGTATCGATGCGCGTAAATCCGACCAGCTGGTGCGTGGTTCGGTGGTCCTGCCGGCAGGTACTGGCAAGAGCGTTCGCGTTGCCGTCTTCGCGCAGGGCGAAAAGGCCGAGGCTGCCAAGGCTGCCGGTGCGGACGTCGTCGGCTTTGACGACCTGGCGGCTGCCGTGAAAGGCGGCACCATCGATTTCGATCTGTGCATCGCCACGCCCGACGCCATGCGTGTGGTCGGCCAGCTCGGTCAGATTCTCGGTCCGCGTGGCCTGATGCCGAACCCGAAGGTCGGAACGGTGACCATGGATGTCGAGACCGCCGTCAAGAACGCCAAGGCCGGTCAGGTGCAGTACCGTACCGACAAGGCCGGTATCGTGCACGCTACCGTCGGCCGTGCTTCGTTCTCGGTCGAGTCGCTGCAGCAGAACGTCGGTGCGCTGGTCGAGGCGCTGGTGAAGGCCAAGCCGGCCGCTTCCAAGGGTGTCTATCTGCGCAAGATCGCAGTGTCGAGCACCATGGGCGCGGGCGTGAAGGTTGATCCGGCTACGGTCAACGCAGCTTGAGTGGTAACCGGACGGCCCTGGTCGTCCGATGACTTTGGGCTGTCGCCTCCGGGCGGCAGGTTGTCAAAGACCGTTGGGGGCAGGGCGTCGTGCGGCATTGACGCTCGGTCTTAATCCGCGGATTTTCTCGCGCCCAACGCAGATGGCGTTACCCGAAGCAGGAATCCTGTCCGGTGTCCCTGACGCCGGGCGAGACTTCTGAATACGGTCGCCGTGGTTGTCCGTGTCACTTTTTGTGCCACGGACGTATGTTTCAAAAGGGAGATGACCTTGGGTCTCAATCTTGATGACAAGAAGGCAGTTGTTGCCGAGGTATCCGCGGAGCTCGCGAATGCCCAGGCCGTGATTGTCGCTGAGTACCGTGGTCTCGAAGTTGGGCAGATTACCGCTCTGCGCGCCAGCGCGCGTGAGTCGGGAGTCTACCTGCGCGTCCTGAAGAACACGCTTGTACGCCGTGCCGTTGCCGGTACGCCGTTCGAAGGCCTGACCTCGCACATGGTCGGTCCGCTGATCTACGGTATTTCCGCAGATCCGGTGGCGCCGGCCAAAGTCCTGCAGGACTTTGCGAAGGGCAATGACAAGCTGGTGATCAAGGGTGGTGCGATGCCGAGTTTCGTCATGGACGCCGATGGCGTCAAGGCGTTGGCGTCGATGCCGAGCCGCGAGGAGCTTCTGGCGAAGCTGCTCGGGACGATGCAGGCACCGGTCACGAAGTTCGTTCAGACCCTCAACGAGGTTCCGAGCAAGTTCGTGCGCACTGTCGCGGCGGTTCGCGATTCCAAAGAGACTGCGTAATTCCCGTATTAAGCCCATTGAATGGGCAATGACTGTTATTCAGGAGTAATAAAATGGCTGTGTCCAAAGACGATATTCTGGAAGCGATTGGCAGCATGTCCGTGCTCGATCTTTCCGAGCTGATTAAAGAAATGGAAGAGAAGTTCGGAGTTTCGGCTGCGGCGGCTGTGGCTGCGGCGCCTGCCGCTGGTGGCGCTGCTGCTGGTGGCGATGCTGCTGAAGAGAAGACCGAGTTCGACGTGATTCTGACCGCCGCCGGCGAGAAGAAAGTCGAGACCATCAAGGTCGTGCGTTCGGCTACCGGACTGGGCCTGAAAGAAGCCAAGGACCTCGTGGACGGCGCTCCGAAAGCGATCAAGGAAGCGGTCTCCAAGGCGGATGCCGATGCGCTCAAGAAGCTGCTTGAAGACGCTGGCGCGAAGGTCGAGATTAAGTAATCTTGCCTCGTTTCAGCGGGGCTGGCGACCTGTTCAGGGCGCCAGCCCTTTCGTGCTTTATGACGACCCGAAGCCGTCATGGCAAAGCACAGGTCCGCATGGACTGTGTTTTGCCCTGTCTGTTTTGACGTCTGCCTCTACCCGGAGCCCCCATGGCGTATTCCTACACCGAAAAGAAGCGTATCCGCAAAAGCTTTGCCAAGCGGACTGTCGAGCGGGATGTACCGTTTCTACTGGCTACGCAGATTGAATCCTTTGTGTCGTTTTTGCAAGCCGATGTGCCTGCCAATCGACGCAAAACTGACGGTCTGCAGGCCGCGTTTGAATCGATCTTCCCAATTTCCAGCCACAGTCGCAATGCGCGTTTGGAGTTTGTGCAGTATCAGTTGGGCGAACCGCCGTTCGACGTTAAAGAGTGTCAGCAGCGTGGGCTGACCTTTGCTGCCCCGCTGCGTGCGCGGGTGCGTCTCGTGATCATGGATCGCGATGCGCCGAAGGAGACCATCAAGGAGGTCAAGGAGCAAGAGGTGTATATGGGCGAAATTCCGCTCATGACGAGCACCGGCTCCTTCGTCATCAACGGCACCGAGCGGGTTATCGTTTCCCAGCTGCACCGTTCTCCGGGCGTGTTCTTCGATCACGACCGGGGCAAGACCCATTCGTCGGGCAAGTTGCTGTTCTCGGCGCGCGTGATTCCGTACCGCGGCTCGTGGCTTGACTTTGAATTCGATCCGAAAGATTGCCTGTTCTTCCGTGTTGACCGTCGCCGCAAGATGCCCGTCACGATCTTGCTGCGCTCGATCGGCATGAACAATGAAGAGATTCTCGCCGCATACCACGATTTCGATGATTTCCGCTTCAACAAGGAAGGCGTCAACTTCACACTGGTGCCGGAGCGCCTGCGTGGCGAGGTTGCGCGCTTCGATATCACCGATGCCAAGGGCAATGTGATCGTTGCGCAGGACAAGCGGATCACCGCGCGGCACATTCGCGAACTGGAGAAGGCGGGCGTGACCGAAATGTCGGTGCCGGACGAGTTTCTCCTTGGCCGCATTGTGGCTTCGAATATCGTCGACGCTGAAACCGGTGAAGTGGTTGCACAGGCCAATGATGAGATCACTGAAGAGTTGATCGAGAAAATGCGTTTGGCGGGTGTGACCGAATTGCAGACGCTCTACGTCAACGATCTCGATCGCGGTGCGTATATTTCACAGACCATGCGTCTGGATGACACCACCGACCAGTGGGCGGCGCGCGTTGCAATTTACCGCATGATGCGTCCGGGTGAGCCACCGACGGAAGATGCGGTCGAAGCGCTGTTCCAGGGGCTATTCTTTGCTCCGGAGCGTTACGATCTGTCGTCAGTGGGCCGCATGAAGTTCAATCGGCGCGCATATCCGGAAACGGTCGACGATCGTTCACCGGCCTGGCTCAAGCGTTTTTACGAGCGTGTCGGAAAGATGGAGGAGGTCGGGCCGGGCGTACTTTCGCACGACGACATCCTCAGCGTGATCAGCATTCTTGTTGAGCTGCGCAATGGCCGGGGTGAGATCGACGATATCGACCACCTGGGCAACCGTCGCGTGCGGTCGGTCGGCGAGCTTGCCGAAAACCAGTTCCGCGCGGGTCTGGTGCGCGTGGAGCGCGCGGTCAAGGAGCGTCTGTCGCAGGCTGAAAGCGACAACCTGATGCCGCACGATTTGATCAACGCGAAGCCCATCTCGGCGGCGATCAAGGAGTTTTTCGGCTCCAGCCAGCTGTCGCAGTTCATGGACCAGACCAACCCGCTGTCCGAGATCACGCACAAGCGTCGGGTCTCGGCTCTGGGGCCGGGTGGTTTGACGCGCGAACGTGCCGGTTTTGAGGTGCGCGATGTGCACCCCACCCACTACGGCCGCGTATGTCCGATCGAGACGCCGGAAGGTCCGAACATCGGTCTGATCAACTCGCTTGCGGTGTATGCACGTACGAACCGCTACGGTTTCCTGGAAACACCGTACCGCAAGGTGGAAAACGGCCAGATCACGCAACAGGTTGATTATCTGTCGGCAATCGAAGAAGGCCATTACGTGATCGCCCAGGCGAACGCAGAGGTCGACAAGAAAGGTAAGCTTACCGGCGATCTGGTGTCGTGCCGGTTCAAAGGTGAATTCACCCTGTCGACGGTTGATCAGATTCAATATATGGACGTTGCGCCCGGACAGATTGTGTCGGTTGCCGCATCGCTGATTCCGTTCCTGGAGCATGACGACGCGAACCGCGCGCTGATGGGCGCCAACATGCAGCGTCAGGCGGTGCCGTGCCTGCGTCCGGAAAAGTCCTTCGTCGGCACGGGCATGGAACGCACCGTGGCGGTTGACTCCGGTACTGCCGTGAAAGCGTTGCGCGGCGGCGTGGTGGACTACGTCGATGCCAACCGTGTGGTGGTGCGCGTCAATGACAGCGAAACACTCGCGGGTGAAGTCGGTGTTGATATCTACAATCTGATCAAATACACCCGTTCCAACCAGAACACGAACATCAACCAGCGCCCGATCGTGAAGGTCGGGGACGTCATTGCGAAAGATGACGTCATTGCCGACGGGGCCTCGACGGACCTCGGAGAACTCGCGCTGGGTCAGAATATGATGGTCGCGTTCATGCCGTGGAACGGCTACAACTTTGAGGATTCGATCCTGATTTCCGAGCGGGTGGTCTCTGACGACCGCTTCACCTCGATTCATATCGAAGAACTCACGGTCGTTGCGCGCGATACCAAGCTCGGCGCAGAAGAAATCACGCGTGATATCGCTTCGCTGGGTGAAGCGCAGATGAGCCGTCTGGACGAATCCGGGATCGTGTATATCGGCGCCGAAGTGCAGGCCGGCGACGTGCTGGTCGGCAAGGTCACGCCGAAGGGCGAGACCCAACTCACTCCGGAAGAAAAGCTGTTGCGCGCGATTTTCGGCGAGAAAGCGTCGGACGTGAAGGACACCTCGCTGCGTGTGCCGTCGGGCATGGTGGGTACGGTCATTGACGTGCAGGCGTTCACGCGGGAAGGCATTGAGCGAGATAAGCGTGCGCAGTCGATCATTGATGAGATGCTGCGTAGCTTCAAGACCGACCTTGCCGACCAGATGCGCATTGTCGAGCGCGACGCTTTTGACCGTATCCGTCGATTGATCGTTGGCCAGAAGGTCAACGGCGGCCCGAAGCGCTTGGCCAAAGGCAAAGAAGTCACCGACGCGTACCTTGACGATCTCGAGCAGCACAGCTGGTTCGACATTCGCATGGCGGATGAGACGCTGGCAGCGCAGCTCGAAGCGATCCGCGAAGGGCTCGACAAGACCCGCAAGGACTTCGATGCAGCCTTTGAACTGAAAAAGAAAAAACTCACGCAAGGTGACGAACTGGCGCCGGGCGTGCAGAAAATGGTCAAGGTGCATATTGCGGTCAAGCGCCGTCTGCAGCCGGGTGACAAAATGGCGGGGCGTCACGGCAACAAAGGTGTGGTGTCGCGCATCGTGCCGGTGGAAGACATGCCGTATATGGCGGATGGGACTGCGGTGGATATCGCGCTCAACCCGCTCGGCGTGCCGTCACGGATGAACATCGGCCAGATTCTCGAAACCCACCTCGGCCGTGCGGCGCGTGAGCTGGGCCTGAAGATCGACGGCATGCTTCGCGCCAACGCCAAGGCCAAAGAAATTCGTGGCCTGCTTGAGGAAATTTACAATGGCACGGGCCAAAGTGAAGACCTCAAATCCTTCAGCGATGAAGAGATTGTGGAAATGGCCGGGAACCTGCGTAAGGGGGTGCCGTTTGCCACGCCGGTGTTTGACGGCGCCAATGAAGGTGAGCTGGAGAAGATGTTCGAGCTCGCCGGCATTGACCCCGATGGCCAGGTCACGCTTTACGACGGCCGTACCGGTGACGCCTTCGATCGGAAGGTCACGGTTGGCTATATGCACATGTTGAAGCTGCATCACCTCGTGGATGACAAGATGCACGCACGTTCAACCGGCCCGTACTCGCTTGTCACCCAGCAGCCGCTGGGCGGTAAGGCGCAGTTCGGTGGTCAGCGTTTCGGTGAGATGGAGGTGTGGGCGCTGGAAGCCTACGGTGCGGCCTATACGCTGCAGGAAATGCTCACCGTCAAATCGGACGACGTGATTGGTCGAACCAAAGTGTACGAGAATATCGTCAAGGGCGAACACAAGATTGAAGCTGGTATGCCCGAATCCTTCAACGTGTTGGTGAAGGAAATCCGCTCGCTCGCGATCGATATCGATCTGGACACTTACTAACCGGGTGAAAGCCCATTACCCGGATGGAGTGAATGATGAAAGGCATGCTCGCTGATCTGTTCAAGCAAACCCTGCCACAGGAAGAAGAATTCGACGCGATTACCGTCGGTTTGGCCTCCCCTGAGAAAATCCGTTCCTGGTCGTACGGTGAGGTCAAGAAGCCCGAGACCATCAACTACCGTACGTTCAAGCCGGAACGGGATGGCCTGTTCTGCGCCAAGATTTTTGGTCCGGTAAAGGACTACGAATGTTTGTGCGGGAAGTACAAGCGTCTCAAGCACCGCGGTGTGATCTGCGAAAAATGCGGCGTGGAAGTGACACTGTCGAAAGTGCGTCGCGAACGTATGGCGCACATCGAACTGGCCAGCCCGGTGGCGCATATCTGGTTTTTGAAGAGCTTGCCGAGTCGTCTCGGCATGGTGCTCGACATGACGTTGCGCGACATCGAGCGCGTGCTCTATTTCGAAGCTTTTGTGGTGACCGAGCCGGGTCTGACCACGTTGACGCGCGGCCAGTTGCTGACTGAAGACGATTACCTCGCCAAAGTCGAAGAGTGCGGGGATGACTTTGACGCTGTAATGGGCGCTGAAGGGATTCGCGAACTGTTGCGGACGCTTGATCTCACCCACGAAATCGAGAAGCTGCGTGGTGAGCTAGAGGCCACCGGTTCGGAAGCCAAAGTCAAAAAATTCTCCAAGCGTCTCAAGGTGCTGGAGGCGTTTCAGAGCTCCGGGATCAAGCCCAACTGGATGATCCTTGAAGTGATGCCGGTGCTGCCGCCGGATCTGCGTCCGTTGGTGCCTCTGGATGGCGGCCGTTTCGCTACGTCCGACCTGAACGATCTGTATCGTCGTGTCATCAACCGTAATAACCGTCTCAGGCGTCTGCTGGAGCTGAAGGCTCCGGATATTATCGTGCGCAACGAAAAGCGCATGCTGCAGGAGTCGGTTGACTCGCTGCTCGATAACGGTCGTCGGGGCAAGGCGATGACGGGCGCGAACAAGCGTCCGCTGAAATCGCTCGCCGACATGATCAAGGGCAAGGGCGGCCGTTTCCGTCAGAACCTGCTGGGCAAACGGGTCGACTATTCAGGCCGCTCGGTCATTGTGGTCGGTCCGCAGCTCAAGTTGCACCAGTGCGGCCTGCCGAAGCTGATGGCGCTTGAATTGTTCAAGCCTTTCATCTTCAACAAGCTCGAACTGCGCGGTCTGGCGACCACCATCAAACAGGCGAAGAAGATGGTCGAGAACCACGAGCCTGTGGTGTGGGACATTCTGGAAGAGGTCATCGACGAGCATCCGGTGATGCTCAACCGTGCGCCGACGCTGCACCGCCTGGGTATCCAGGCATTTGAGCCGGTGCTGATCGAAGGCAAGGCGATCCAGCTTCACCCGCTGGTCTGCGTGGCGTTTAACGCTGACTTTGACGGTGACCAGATGGCCGTCCACGTGCCGCTGTCTCTCGAGGCACAGATGGAAGCGCGTACGCTCATGCTGGCGTCGAACAACGTGCTGTCTCCGGCCAACGGTGAGCCGATCATCGTGCCCTCTCAAGATATCGTGCTGGGCCTGTATTACGCTACACGCGAAGGCGTGAACGAAGCGGGCGAAGGCATGTTCTTCGCGGATGTCGCCGAAGCACGCCGTGCCTATGAATCGAACCAGGCTTCTTTGCATGCGCGTGTGACCATCCGTTTGACGACTCAGGATATCGGGCCGGATGGCGAGAAAGTCGAGAAGACAGAACGCTACGAGACGACCATCGGACGCGCGCTGCTGTCCGAGATTCTGCCGGCCGGTCTGCCGTTCAGCGTGATCGACAAGACGCTCAAGAAAAAAGAGATTTCCAAGCTGATCAACGCTGCTTTCCGTCGTTGTGGCTTGAAAGAGGCTGTGGTCTTTGCCGACCGTCTGATGCAGTTCGGCTTCAGCCTCGCAACCCGCGCCGGTATTTCGATCTCGGTTAAAGACATGCTCGTTCCGAGCGAAAAGCACAAGCTGATCGCTGCTGCGGAAGCCGAGGTCAAGGATATTGCCGAGCAATACACCTCCGGTCTTGTGACCGACGGTGAGCGTTACAACAAGGTGGTGGATATCTGGGGCCGTTGCGGTGACCAGGTGGCCAAGGCCATGATGGATCAGCTCGCCCAGGAAGAGGTGGTCGATGGTGAAGGCAAAACGGTCAAGCAGGAGTCTTTCAACTCCATTTACATGATGGCCGACTCGGGTGCGCGTGGTTCGGCTGCGCAAATCCGTCAGCTCGCCGGCATGCGTGGCCTGATGGCCAAGCCGGACGGGTCGATCATTGAGACACCGATTACCACCAACTTCCGTGAAGGCCTCAATGTTCTGCAGTACTTCATTTCGACGCACGGGGCGCGTAAGGGTCTTGCCGATACTGCGTTGAAGACCGCGAACTCGGGCTATCTGACCCGTCGTCTGGTCGATGTCACGCAGGATCTGGTTGTCACCGAGAATGATTGCGGTACGCGCGAAGGCTTCGTGATGAAAGCCCTGATTGAGGGTGGCGAAGTGGTTGAGCCGCTGCATGAGCGCATCCTGGGTCGTGTAACGGCTGAAGATCTGGTCAACCCGGACACCCAGGAGACCGTGATCGAAGCCGGTACGCTGCTGGACGAGGACCTGGTTGAAGAGATTGACAATCTGGGTATCGATGAAGTCAAGGTCCGTACTGCGCTGACCTGCGTGACGCGCTACGGTATTTGCGCCAAGTGTTACGGGCGTGACCTGGGTCGAGGCGGTGAAGTCAATGCCGGTGAGGCCGTCGGGGTTATCGCTGCACAGTCCATCGGTGAGCCGGGTACCCAGCTTACGATGCGTACCTTCCACGTGGGTGGCGCGGCTTCGCGTGCCGCGGCGGCGAGTGGCGTTGAGGCCAAATCGGCGGGTTCGATCCGCTTTGCCGGCAACATGCGTTACGTCACCAATGCCAAAGGTGAAAAGGTCGTGATCGCCCGTTCGGCGGAGCTGGTCGTTGCCGATGAGATGGGACGCGAGCGCGAACGGCACAAGCTGCCGTACGGCGCGACGCTGTTTGTCGATGACGGTACGGAAGTCAAGGCGGGCGAACAGCTTGCCGCGTGGGATCCACATACCCGTCCGATCATTACCGAATACGCCGGTACGGTGAGGTTTGAAAACGTCGAAGAGGGCGTAACCGTTGCCAAGCAGATTGATGAGGTCACGGGACTGTCGACGCTGGTCGTGATCGACTCCAAGAGTCGTGGTGCCACGGCCGGGAAGTCGGGTCGTCCGCAGGTCAAACTGCTGGACGAGAAAGGGGACGAGGCGCGCATGGCTGGTTCAGAGCATGCGGTCGCAATCACCTTCCAGGTCGGCTCGATCATCACCGTCAAGAACGGTCAGAATGTGTCGGTGGGCGATGTGCTTGCCCGTATTCCGCAGGAATCGGCCAAGACGCGTGACATTACCGGCGGTCTGCCGCGCGTGGCAGAGCTGTTCGAGGCGCGCGCTCCGAAGGATGCCGGCGTGCTGGCCGAGTACACCGGCACGGCCTCGTTTGGCAAGGAGACCAAAGGCAAGCAGCGTTTGGTCATTACCGAGCCGGATGGTGTTTCGCATGACTTCCTGATTCCGAAGGAAAAGCATCTGCTGGTCCATGATGGTCAGGTCGTCAACAAAGGTGAGCTGGTCGTGGATGGCCCGGCTGACCCGCATGACATCCTGCGCCTGCAAGGCATCGAGGAACTTGCCCGTTACATCATCGATGAAGTCCAGGACGTTTATCGTCTGCAGGGCGTGAAAATCAACGACAAGCATATTGAGGTGATCGTGCGTCAGATGCTGCGTCGGGTGGTTATCACGGATCCGGGTGACAGCAAATTCATCCGCGAAGAGCAGGTGGAGCGTTCGGATGTGCTTGAAGAGAACGATCGCCTCCTTGCAGCAGGCAAGCTGCCGGTTCAATACGAAAACGTGTTGCTGGGTATTACCAAGGCTTCGTTGTCAACCGATTCGTTCATCTCCGCAGCATCGTTCCAGGAGACCACTCGCGTGCTTACAGAGGCGGCGATCATGGGCAAACGTGACGAACTGCGTGGTCTGAAGGAAAACGTCATCGTTGGCCGTCTGATTCCGGCCGGTACCGGCATGGCGTACCATCGCAGCCGCCATTTGCAGAACAACGGCGGGGGTCAGGGCGCTCAGCACGCATGGCCCGAATTTGATGCGGCTGTAGCAGAAAAAGCCGCAGAAGGGGGTGCGAGTGAGTCGGAAGACGTCCAGACAGGTTGACGTCAGTTTTGTAGCGGAATAAAATCCGGCCTCTTTGTGCGAGCAAGGCGTCCCCGCCTGTTCGCACGGAACCAGAATATACCCGGGCGACCTGTGTGTCGCCTCGGGTCAATTGAATAAAGCGAATATGCCTACTATCAATCAGCTCGTCCGCAAGCCGCGGGAAAAGGTCGTCGCCAAGAACAATGTGCCGGCGCTCGAAGGGTGCCCGCACAAACGTGGTGTGTGCACTCGTGTCTACACCACCACTCCGAAGAAGCCGAACTCCGCGCTGCGTAAAGTTGCGAAGGTGCGTTTGACCAACGGTTTCGAAGTGATTTCGTACATTGGCGGTGAAGGACACAACCTGCAGGAGCACTCGGTCGTGCTGATTCGCGGCGGTCGTGTAAAAGACTTGCCGGGTGTGCGTTATCACATCGTGCGTGGCTCGCTCGACCTGCAAGGCGTGAAGGATCGCAAGCAGGCCCGTTCCAAATACGGCGTCAAGCGTCCGAAGAAAGCCTGATCCGCCATACCGATACCAGTTAGAGGTTGCTATGCCCCGTCGTCGTGAAGTACCCAAGCGCGAAATCCTGCCGGATCCGAAGTTCGGTTCGCAGGACGTGTCGAAATTTATTAATGTAATCATGCAGTCCGGCAAGAAGTCGGTTGCTGAGCAAATCGTTTATGGTGCGTTTTCCCATATTTCCGATAAAGCCGGCAAGGACCCTCTTGAAGTGTTCGCGGCTGCGCTCGGAAACGTCAAGCCGGTCGTTGAAGTGAAGAGCCGTCGAGTAGGCGGCGCCAACTATCAGGTTCCGGTCGAAGTGCGTCCGTCGCGTCGTATGGCGCTGTCGATGCGCTGGCTGCGTGAAGCAACGCGTAAGCGTTCCGAGAAGTCAATGGCTCAGCGTCTTGCCAACGAATTGCTGGAGGCGGCGGAAGGTCGCGGCTCGGCAATGAGGCGTCGTGAAGATGTGCACCGCATGGCCGAAGCAAACAAGGCATTTTCACACTACCGTTTCTGATTATCTGGAACGGTAGTGAATCGAGCCCTCGCAAGGGCTCGATTGCTTTGCAGGACAGGATTTCCACGCGCTCACAAGGCGCACACAGACAGAAGGCAGATTACCGTGGCCCGCAAGACACCTATTGAACGCTATCGCAACATCGGTATTTCGGCACATATTGATGCCGGTAAAACGACTACGACCGAACGTATCCTTTTCTACACTGGCGTGAGTCACAAGGTTGGCGAAACGCATGATGGTGCTGCAACCATGGACTGGATGACGCAGGAGCAGGAGCGTGGTATCACCATCACGTCCGCTGCGACCACCTGCTTCTGGAGTGGCATGGATAAGCAGTACCCGGAGCATCGCTTTAACATTATTGATACGCCGGGGCACGTCGACTTCACGATTGAGGTGGAGCGTTCAATGCGTGTGCTCGATGGCGCGTGCATGGTGTATTGCGCGGTGGGCGGCGTGCAGCCGCAGTCCGAAACAGTGTGGCGTCAGGCGAACAAATACAACGTGCCGCGTCTCGCTTTCGTGAACAAGATGGATCGCCAGGGTGCGAACTTCTTCAAGGTTCATGATCAGATGAAGACGCGCTTGCAAGCCAATCCGGTGCCGATCGTTGTTCCGATCGGAGCGGAAGAGAACTTTCAAGGCGTCGTGGACCTGCTCAAGATGAAGGCCGTCTTCTGGGATGAGGCCTCCTTGGGTATGGAGTTCAGCTATGGCGCAGTTCCTGCCGAGCTGCAGGCTGAAGCAGAGAAGTGGCGCGAGAGCATGGTCGAGGCAGCGGCTGAGGCTTCTGAAGAGCTCATGGATGCGTATCTCGAAAATGGAGAGCTGTCCGAAAAGGAAATCCTGCAAGGTCTGCGTCAGCGGACTCTTGCCGGCGAGATCCAGCCGATGTTGTGCGGTACCGCGTTCAAGAACAAGGGCGTTCAGCGCATGCTTGATGCGGTGATCGAATTGCTGCCGTCGCCGATTGATATTCCCCCGGTTGAGGGTGTGGATGACGATGAGCAGCCGGCTGAGCGTAAAGCCGAAGACAGTGAGAAGTTCTCCGCGCTGGCGTTCAAGCTGATGAGCGACCCGTTTGTTGGTCAGCTGACCTTTATCCGTGTTTACTCGGGCGTGCTTGCGTCGGGCGCCACGGTGCTGAACTCGATCAAGGGAAAGAAAGAGCGCATCGGCCGGATTTTGCAGATGCACGCCAACGACCGGGCCGAAGTGAAGGAAGTGCTTGCGGGGGATATCGCCGCTTGCGTGGGCATGAAGGATGTGACCACAGGCGAGACGCTATGTGATCCGTCCGCTCCGATTATTCTTGAGCGCATGGTCTTCCCGGATCCGGTGATCCACGTGGCGGTCGAGCCGAAGACAAAGAGTGACCAGGAGAAAATGGGGGTTGCGCTGTCGCGTCTCGCGCAGGAGGATCCGTCTTTCCGCGTGCGTACCGACGAAGAGACGGGGCAGACCATCATCTCGGGGATGGGTGAGCTGCACCTTGAGGTCCTGGTCGATCGCATGCTGCGTGAATTCAGTGTTGACGCCAATATCGGCGCCCCGCAGGTGGCCTACCGCGAAGCCGTGCGCGGCACGGTTCAGCAAGAAGGCAAGTTCGTTAAACAGTCTGGCGGACGCGGTCAGTATGGTCACGTCTGGATCAAGCTTGAGCCGAGCGAGCCGGGCGAAGGGTACGTCTTCGTGGATGAGATCAAGGGCGGTGTCGTGCCGCGCGAATTCATCCCGGTGGTCGACAAGGGGGTCGAGGAAACGCTGAAGAGCGGTGTTTTGGCGGGTTTCCCGGTGGTTGACGTCAAGGTCACGCTGTTTGACGGCTCCTACCATGACGTCGACTCGAATGAGAACGCGTTCCGCATGGCCGCGTCGATGGCTTTCAAGGATGCAATGCGCAAGGCCAATCCGGTCCTGCTCGAGCCGATGATGGCGGTCGTCGTTGAGACCCCGGAAGACTACATGGGGAACGTGATGGGCGATCTGTCGGGTCGTCGCGGCATCGTTCAGGGTATGGAGGATCTGCCTGGGGGTTCAAAAGAGCTCAGGGCTGAGGTGCCGCTGGCAGAGATGTTCGGTTATGCGACCCAGCTCCGCTCGCTGTCCCAGGGGCGTGCCACGTACTCGATGGAATTCAAGCACTATGCCGAAGCGCCGAAGAGCGTCGCCGAGGCTGTAATCAACAATCGAACCAAGTAAGTTCCAGAAATCAGGAGAAGCAATAATGGCTAAGGGCAAGTTTGAGCGGACGAAGCCGCACGTGAACGTAGGCACGATTGGCCACGTTGACCATGGCAAGACGACGCTGACAGCTGCGATCACGACGATTCTGACGCAGAAGTACGGTGGCGACGCGAAGGATTAC
>DATGNI010000080.1:0-3099 GCA_035306825.1 Azoarcus sp.
AGACTGCGCTCGAAGGCTTCGACGTTGTACGGTGCATACGGTTTGTGAAAAACTTTGCGAAAATGGCGTTCGAGGTGTTTGGCCAAGTCTGCGTGGGCACCCTTCTGGGCGCTGTCCGGGATACGGGAATTGGCATAGCTCATGTGGCAAAGGATAGCGAAAACAACGATTATCGCTTGCTTTGCGGCTTAAATTAAATGAAAATGTCGGGCTAAACACCGATTTTTAAAGGCCGATCACATTCGTCGGCCGCTTGAACCTAGGACAATCATGAAAGCCGAAATCCACCCCAGCTACGAGGAAGTGCAGGTCACCTGCTCCTGCGGCAACGCCTTCACGACCCGCTCGACACTCAACAAGCCGAATCTCCACGTCGAAGTGTGCTCGGCCTGCCATCCCTTCTACACCGGCAAACAGAAGATCGTCGATACCGCCGGTCGTGTTGAACGCTTCCGCCAGAAATATGGCAACGTCGCGCGTCTCGGCTGATCCGCGCTTCAGGTCATACAGAAAAGGCAGCTTCGGCTGCCTTTTTCGTTGCACGATGCAAAAACAATGGGCCATTCACGCCCACGCGCCGCTTCCCGGCTAGAATTGCGGTTTCGCTACGACGTCTGACGCGATTTGATGCTGCCTAACCACTCGCCCTCCACTTCCTTCTCGCAGAAGCTCTACGGCACCTTCGGTTTCACCCTGCTGATTTTGCTCTATCTGCTGCCGGGCGCGATCAACCACGAACCGTGGCGTGGGGACGACGTAGAGCACTTCGCCATTGTCTACGCCTTGCTCAATGGCGAATGGCTGCTGCTCCCCACTCTCGCGGGCGTCCCCGAGACCGATTTCGGTCCTCTGCATTACTGGATCTCCGCCGTTTTCGCGCTCGCCTTCGGCTGGCTGTTGCCGCTGCACGATGCAGCGCGTCTCGCAACCCCTGCGATGGGCATTCTGGCCACCTTCTGGATCGCCCGCGCCGCTTGGCGGCTGTATGGTCGCCACACCCGCTCCTCAGCCGCCTTGCTCGCGATCGGCACCCTTGGGCTGTCCGTGCATGTGCACGAGAATCAACCGCTGATCACGCTGATGGCCGCCCAGGCAATGACGCTCGCCGGCCTGGCCCTGGTCTCGGACAATCCGCTTCGCGGCAGCCTGCAGGCCGCACTCGGCACCATCTTCGCTTTTCTCACCGTCGGACTTCTGGGCATTCTTCTGACCCTGCCGTTAATGCTGATTACAGCCGGCAGCTCTGATTGCCGCAGCCCGCGCAACAGCGGGGCGTTGATCCTCGCTCTTACCCTTGCATTGGGCGGCTGTGCGCTGTGGCCGGTCCTCCTCGGCCTGACCGAGCCCACCCTGCTCGATCAATGGTGGCTGCGCACGCAAATCAGCCTCTTCGAAAACCCGTTAGGCTTCACCGACCTGCCCCGTCTGATCGAAGTGATCGTCTGGTTCACCTGGCCCCTATGGCCCATCGCGTTATGGGCATTGTGGCGCGCACGCGGCCAGTTCGGGCGACTGGCCTGGACTCTGCCGCTCGCCGCATTGCTGTTTGCACTGGCATGGATTGTTCTCCGCGGCAGCTATGATCCGGCCAGCATGTTGCCCTTGCTCGCCCCGAGCGCGCTGCTGGCCGCCGCGGGCATTGCCACGTTGCGACGCGGCGCGGCCAACGCTTTCGACTGGTTCGCAATCATGACGTTCGGCGTCTTCGCCCTGCTGATCTGGCTGGCGTGGAGCGCACAGGTTCTTGAATGGCCTCCCGGCCTGACCCGCAGCCTCGCGCGCATGGCGCCGGAATTCGTACCCACCGGCACGATGCTGCAGGCCGTGATCGGCGTTCTGATTATCGTGATCTGGGCATTGCTGGTCTGGCATCTGCCGCGCAATTCCAACCGCGCCCCGACGAACTGGGCGATGGGCATGACGATGTTATGGTGCCTCGCCGTGACCTTGCTGTTGCCCTGGGTCGACCACACCCGCAATTACCGCCCGATGGCTGAATCCCTTGCCCAAGCGCTGGGCAAGGAAGAAGCGCTGTGCGTAGTCGCCCTTGATTTGTCGCGCAGCCATCGCGCCACACTCGATTACTACACCGGCTTGCGCCCTCAGCATGTACACCAGAATGAAACCGCTTGCCGCTATCTGATTACTCACCACGACGATCCGGATCGACGCGCGCAGCAACCCGCGCCACCCTGGACACCGATCTGGGAATACCGTCACGCAGGAGGGAAGCGCTTTGAACTCTTCCAGCTCTATCGCCGCGATTGATGCCGGCAACCCCTCGCCGACACAACTGGATGCCTGGAAAACGCTCTCCGACGCAGCACGCCGCCTGGCGAACACACCTGTCTCGGAGTTGTATCGCGCAGACCCGCAACGCTTCACGCGCTTCAGCCTGTCACACGACGGTCTGGTGGCCGATTTTTCCAAACAGCGCATCGACGGTGCAGTCCTCGACGCACTGTTGCGTCTGGCAGAAGAAGCCGGGGTGGCCGACGCTGTTCGTGCCCTGTTCAACGGCGCGCCGCTTAATTTCACCGAAAACCGCCCGGCTCTGCACATGGCACTGCGCGGCAGCGCGACGGTGCCCGCTGCGGACGCCGCCCAGCTTGCCGACAGTCTCGAGCGAATGCGCGCCTTGGCGCGCGCCTTGCGCGCAGGCGAAGTTTACGGCGCCAGCGGAAAAGTCATTCGACGCGTCATCAACCTCGGAATTGGCGGTTCCGATTTCGGCCCCCGCGTGGCGTTCGAAGCCCTGCGCGACCCGCTCTCCCCGGCTCCGCTAGCGGTCGACTTCGTCGCCAGCATTGACCGACACGCGCTCGCTGCGGCGCTCGCCCATGCCGATCCGCACAGCACCTTGTTCATCGTCTCGTCAAAAAGCTTTTCCACCCCGGAAACCCTCGCCAATGCCGAAGCCGCGCGCGCCTGGCTGCGCACCGAACTCGGGCAGGAGGTCGATCTCTCCGCGCATTTCGCCGCCGTAAGCAACCACCGCCAACGCGCGATCGAATTTGGCATCTCAGCCACGCGAGTACTCACCCTCCCGGAATGGGTCGGCGGGCGTTATTCAGTGTGGTCGGCCGTCGGCCTGCCGCT
>DATGNI010000081.1:0-5524 GCA_035306825.1 Azoarcus sp.
CAAGATTCCCAGCGCAGCCAGCACCAGCGCCGCCGCATCACCCCAGCGAGCATAGGGCGTCATGCCGACATGGCCAATGATCTCGGCCTGCAACACGCCGCGTTCAAACTGCGGCAGCACGGCCTTCACTTCGCCATCGGGCTGGATGACCGCCGTCATCCCGGTATTGGTCGAGCGCAACATCGGCCGCCCGGTCTCGAGCGCCCGAACCTGCGCAATCTGCAGATGCTGCGGCTGGGCGAATGAATTCCCATACCACGCAAGGTTGGAAACATTCAGCATCAGCGTCGCCTCGGGCAGCGCATACAGCAATTCGCGCCCGAAAACGTCCTCGTAACAGATGTTCACGGCGATGCGATGACCGTTCAGTGTGATGGGCGCCTGACCGGCCGGCCCCGGCGTTTGGTTCGACATGGGAATGTCCGCCCACGCATAGAACCAGTCGAAAAACGCGGGCGAATATTCACCAAACGGTACCAGATGGCGTTTGGCGTAGCGCTGACCGCCCGCCTCACCGAGACTGATGAGTGCGTTGAAAATCTGGTTGCTCTCTTCGCGCACAAAAACCCCGGCGAGCAGTGTTGAACCACGTTCCCGGGCGCGTGCGTCGAGAGACTCAAGATAGCCTTCGGGCAGGTGCTCAGAGAGCATGGGCAAGGTGGTCTCCGGCAACACCACCACATCCGCATCGTCGATGACGGCCATCTCGGCGTTGAGGGTAAGCCATGTGTCCACATGGTCAGGCTTCCACTTCAGTTCCTGCGCGACGTTGGTCTGCAAGAGTGCGACGTTCAGCGGCGCGCCGACCGGATCTGTCCACGCCACTCTTCCGAGCAAGCCCCCCGCGACGAGACATACCGCAGCCACCAGCACACCGCGCATCGCACGCTGCGGACTCCGCCACGGCAACAACACCAGCAATGCGCCCAGAAAGGCCACCAGACCGCCAACGCCGTATACGCCCAACACGGGTTGCCAGCCTGATAGCGGACTCGGCGGCGTCTGGGTGTAACCGATCGACAACCAGGGGAAACCGGTAAACACCCAACCGCGCAGAAGTTCTGCAACGATCCATAAACCGGCAAAAAAGGCTGCCCGCGCGAATGCACCGCCCCCTTTCCAACGCGCGTAGACGGCCCCTAGCAGCGCTGGATAAAGAGCCAGATAGGCGCAGAACAGGCCGATCGAAAGCGCCGCGAGCGATGCGGGCATCCCACCGTAACGGTTGAGCGCAACAAACAGCCAGGACACGCCCACTGCGAATGCGCCAAACCCCCACGCAAAACCGAGCGCGAAACCGAAGCGCGCAGTATGCGCCCGGCGGTCAAGCAGCCAGACAAAGGCCGCGAGGCTGACAAAAGCCAGTGGAAACAGACCGAACGGCGAGAAAGCGGCAACCGATAACGCGCCAGTTGCCAACGCAACCACCATGAGGCCCAAACGCATGCTTTATTCCTCCGCTGCGGCCGCAGCGGCTTCGGGGGGCGCGAAACGTTCGACAAGCAGGGTGTAGACGCGCCGACTGTCCGCGCGCATCACCTGAAAGCGCAGACCATCGACTTCGATTATTTCGCCTCGTTTGGGCAAACGGCCAAGATGACGGATCACCAGGCCGCCCACGGTGTCGATTTCTTCTTCGCTGAAGCTTGATTCGAAAGCGTGATTGAAATCCTGGATTTCGGTCGTCGCCTTGACGCGATACCGACCGTTTTCGTCGACCCGGATGCTGTCTCCAAGCTCATCAAAATCATGTTCGTCTTCAATGTCGCCGACAATCTGTTCGAGCACGTCCTCGATGGTCACGAGACCGGCCACACCGCCATATTCGTCCACTACGATGGCCATGTGGTTGCGGTTGACACGAAATTCGCCAAGCAAGACGTTGAGACGCTTGGACTCCGGCACAAACACCGCCGGGCGCAACATGCCACGCAAATCAAACTCGCGTCCGGCATAAAAACGCAGCAAGTCCTTCGCCAGCAAAATGCCGACCACATCGTCCTTGTTTTCACCTACCGCAGGAAAGCGGGAGTGCGCGGTTTCAACGACGATATCCGCAATTTTGTCCATCGGCTCATCAAGATGGATCACACACATCTGGGCGCGCGGAACCATCACTTCACGCACCTGCATGTCCGACATCTGCAACGCCCCCTCAATGATGGAGAGCGCGTCCGGATCGATCAGATTCCGATCTGAAGCCAAACGTAACTGCGCGAGTACATCATCGCGATTTTCTGCTCCGCGCGAGAAAAAATCAGAAAATCGCTTCAATAACGGAGGTTTACCTGGAGAACTGTCCATGATCCTGAATGAGTGACGAACGAGGATTTGAGTTCGCGGTTGCAGCGCACCCAAATCCTCGGTCTTCACTCTTCACAGATAGGGATTCCCGTAACCCAGACCGGCCAGTATAGCGACTTCGAGAGCTTCCATCGTCTCCGCCTCGGCCGGTTCTTCATGGTCAAAACCCTGCAAATGAAGCATACCATGCACCATCAGGTGGGCGAAGTGCGCCTCCAGTGATTTGCCCTGCTCCTCCGCCTCGCGCATCACCACCGGCACGCAAAGCACGATGTCGCCGCACAGCGGCATCTCTGGCATGCCGGGCATTTCACCATAGACAAAGGTCAGTACGTTGGTGGCGTAATCACGCCCGCGGTAGTCCCGATTCAGCGCCTGCCCTTCTTCTGCGCCCACGAGCCGCACCGTTGCCTCCACGTCACGCTCACGCAGCGCGGCCTTGGCCCACCGTCGCAGCGCTACCGCGTAGGGTGCATGGACGCTTTCGGCGCGCTTCAGGGAACGTTGCACACTCAGGGCAAGCCTGGCGCGCGAACGCGGCGCAGTGGTGTCCCCGCTCACCGGGCGTCCTTGTCGTCCGCCTCGCGACGTCGGGCAGCGGCTTCTTTTTCAGTCTGAGCCTTGTCATAGGCCTCGACAATGCGCGCCACCAACGGATGGCGCACCACATCTTCTTTGCCAAACCGGGTGAAAGCGATGCCGCGCACATCGGTCAGGATGTCGCTCGCCTCGCGCAGACCGCTTTTTTGTCCGCGCGGCAAGTCGGCCTGGGAGGGGTCACCGGTGATCACGGCGCGCCCGCCAATGCCGATGCGGGTCAGAAACATTTTCATCTGTTCGGGCGAAGTGTTCTGCGCCTCGTCGAGAATGATGAACGCATGATTCAGGGTGCGCCCGCGCATGAAGGCAAGCGGCGCAATCTCAATACTGCCGCGTTCGAACAGCTTGCTCACCCGGTCAAAACCCATCAGGTCATACAGTGCGTCATAGAGCGGACGCAAATAGGGGTCGACCTTTTGCGCCAGATCCCCCGGCAGGAAGCCGAGTCGTTCGCCCGCTTCCACTGCGGGCCGGGTCAGAATGATGCGCTCGACCAGTCCGCGCTCAAAGGCATCCACCGCACTCGCCACCGCCAGATAGGTCTTGCCGGTTCCGGCCGGACCAATGCCGAAGGTGATGTCGTGGGACTGAATATTGACCAGATACTCGACCTGGCGCGGTGTGCGCCCTTGCAGTTCCGTCTTGCGCGTGAGCAATTTGGGCGCTTCGTGTCTGCGCGCCGGAGCATCTTGAGACAGCTCCACCACTCCGAGCTGGATGTCATCCAGGCTGAGATGCCCTTCTGCCCCGGCATAAAAACGGCGCAGCGCTCTGGCCGCAAGCTCGCACTTCTCTCCGCTGAGGCTGAACGATTCGCCGCGGCGCACGATGCCGACATTAAAGGCAGATTCGATCTGACGCAGGTTTTCATCCAGCGTCCCGCACAAGTTGGCCAATCGCGTGTTATCGACTGGCTCAAAGACGATTTCGACCGCTTTACCCATCACGACTCCCGCACAACGATTTCGCCGCGCAGACTGTGCGGCAACGCCGCAGTGATCGTGACGTCGACAAACTCCCCGATCAGACGCGGAGCACCCGGAAAGTTTACGACGCGATTGTTTTCGGTACGCCCCGCCAGCTCATGCGCGCTTTTCTTCGACGTCCCTTCAACCAGAATACGCTGCACGCTGCCCACCATGGATTCGCTGATCGCCTGCGCTTGCTCTTCAATGCGCTTTTGCAAACGCGCCAGCCATTTCAGTTTGGTAATTTGCGGCACATTGTCTTCGAGATCCGCCGCCAGGGTGCCGGGCCGCGCACTGTAGACAAAGCTGAATGAGGTATCGAAACCGACCTCCTCAATAAGCTGCATCGTTTTTTCGAAATCCGCCTCGGTTTCGCCGGGAAAACCCACGATGAAATCCGAAGACAGCGACAGGTCCGGCCGTACTGCGCGCAACTTGCGGATCAGCGCCTTGTATTCAAGCACCGTATAGCCGCGCTTCATCGCCGCCAGCACCCGGTCGGAACCGGCTTGCACCGGCAAATGGAGATGGCCAACAAGTTTCGGGATCTTCGCGTAAGCATCAATCACCCGCTGCGTCATCTCGCGCGGATGGGAAGTGGTATAGCGGATGCGCTCGATGCCCGGAATTTCGGCAACGCATTCAAGCAAAAAGGCAAAATCACCCAGCTCACCGTCTTCAGCGTCATGCGCCATCGCTCCGCGCCAGGCATTGACGTTCTGGCCCAGCAGCGTGACCTCCTTGACGCCCTGCTGCGCCAAGCCCGCGACCTCGGCAAGGATGTCGTCCAGCGGACGTGAAACTTCCTCACCGCGCGTATACGGCACCACACAGAACGTACAGTACTTCGAGCACCCTTCCATGATCGACACGAAGGCACTCGCGCCCTCGACCCGCGCCGGCGGCAGATTGTCGAATTTCTCGATTTCGGGAAAGGAGATATCCACCTGCGCGCGACCGCTGCGGCGGCGCTCGGCGATCAGTGTCGGCAAGCGGTGCAGCGTTTGCGGGCCGAACACCACATCCACGAACGGCGCACGCGCGACGATTGCATCGCCTTCCTGGCTTGCAACACAGCCGCCCACGCCGATGATCAAGTCCGGTTTTGCCTGCTTCAGATGCTTGACGCGGCCTAGATCATGAAACACCTTCTCTTGCGCCTTCTCGCGCACGGAGCAGGTATTGAACAGGATCACATCCGCGTCGTCCGGGCTATTCGTCGTCTCCAATCCCTCGCTTACCCCGAGCACATCAGCCATCTTGTCCGAGTCATACTCGTTCATCTGGCAGCCGAAGGTGCGGATGTACAACTTTTTCATCGATTCTCACACTTGACGCAATGTTTAAAGGCCCGCTATATTAGCAGGCTTGCTGGTGATGTAGCTCAGACGGTTAGAGCGATGGATTCATAACCCATAGGTCGGCGGTTCGATTCCGCCCATCACCACCAACCTGATTTAAACTGTTGTTATGTCTAAGACTCCCCATAACGACAGGCGTTTCGGACTCAAAGGTGTGGCTCAAACTGTGACTCAAAACAACGAGACGCAGATGCCAAAATACACTGAAAAGAGAGGTTCTGTCTTCTGGTTCAAAAGACGAGCCCCGAAACCCCTCCTCCCCGACACACCCCTCGCGCTGGACGACCAAGT
>DATGNI010000082.1:0-2258 GCA_035306825.1 Azoarcus sp.
GCGAGTAGGCATAGGATTGTGCCACGGATCGCGATACCCTCATCTGGCTAGGAGGCTGTCCGTTGCAAGCTCGGCAGCGTTCTAGCGTTGTGCCTGGTTTTCAAGTGACCGGCCAAAACGTCCGGTCGCGGCAATCTGGAGATGTCATGGATAAGCTGTTGCGCGAAGCTGCACTCGAATATCACCGTTACCCGCACCCCGGCAAGCTGTCGGTCACGCCGACGAAAGTGCTGTCGAACCAGCGTGATCTGTCGTTGGCGTATTCGCCAGGGGTGGCTGCGGCGTGTATGGAGATTGTCGAAAACCCGCAGGAAGCGGCGACGCTGACGGCGCGTGCCAATTTGTTGGCAGTGGTCACCAACGGCTCTGCGGTGCTGGGTCTGGGCAATATCGGTCCGCTGGCGTCCAAGCCTGTGATGGAAGGCAAGTCGGTACTGTTCAAGAAATTCGCCGGCATCGATGTGTTCGATCTGGAAATCGACGCGACCGACCCCGATCGGTTCATTGAGGTGGTGGCGGCGCTGGAGCCCACCTTTGGCGGGATCAACCTCGAAGACATCAAATCGCCCGAGTGCTTCTACATTGAGGAGCAGCTGTGCGAACGCATGAGCATTCCGGTTTTCCATGACGATCAGCACGGAACCGCCATTGTGGTGGCGGCGGCGATTTACAACGGCCTGTTTCTGGTCGGCAAGGAATTCAAAGACGTAAAGGTGGTCACTTCAGGCGCCGGGGCTGCAGCCTTGGCGTGCCTGGCTTTGCTTGAAAAGCTCGGTGTGAAACAGGAAAACATCTGGGTCACGGATATCGAGGGCGTGGTCTATGAAGGACGTACGACGTTGATGGACCCGAGAAAGCAGCGTTACGCCAGGAAAACTGAAGCGCGCACTCTGGATGAGGTGGTCGACGGTTGCGACGTTTTTCTTGGCGTTTCGGCGGGGGGCGTGCTCAAACCGGACATGGTCAAACGCATGGCCGACAAACCCCTGATCCTCGCGCTCGCCAATCCGGAGCCGGAAATTTCGCCAGACGAAGTCCGTGCGGTGCGGGATGACGCGATCATCTCGACGGGACGTTCTGACTACCCGAACCAGGTCAATAATGTGTTGTGCTTCCCGTTTGTTTTCCGCGGGGCGCTTGATGTGGGCGCCACCGCGGTGACGGACGAAATGAAGCTCGCCGCAGTGGAAGCGCTGGCCGAACTGGCGCGTGCGGAACAAAGTGACATTGTGGCCAGCGCCTATGCGGAACAGGTGGGCGGCTTCGGCCCTGAGTACATCATTCCGCGCCCGTTCGATCCGCGTTTGTTGGTCAAGGTGGCACCGGCGGTGGCGAGGGCGGCGATGGAGTCGGGCGTGGCGACACGACCGATCAGCGACTGGGACGCCTATCACGCTCAGCTCAACAATATCGTCTGGCATTCCGGAATGATGATGCGGCCGGTGTTTACCGAGGCGCGCAAAGCGCCCAAGCGCATCATCTTTGCCGAAGGTGAATCGGAACGCATGTTGCGCGCAGCGCAAACGGTCATCGACGAAGGCGTGGCGTGGCCGATTCTGATTGGCCGGCCGGCAGTGGTGATGCAACGCATCGAACGCTACGGTTTGCGGATGCGCCCGGAGATTGATTTCGAGCTGGTTAATCAGGATTCTGATCCGCGCTTCAAGGAGCTGTGGATGGATTACCACCAGCTCATGGAGCGGCGCGGCGTATCCGTGGAGTACGCAAAAAAGGAAGTGCGGCGGCGCACGACGCTGATTGGGGCGTTGATGCTCAAGCTGGGCTACGGCGATGGTCTGATCTGCGGCATTTTCGGCATGTTCGAGACGCATCATCGTTTTGTGGAGACGGTGCTCGGGCGTCTGCCCGACGTGAAAAGCATGTACGCGCTCAATGTGCTGGCGCTGCCTGGGCGCACCTTGTTCCTCGCCGATACCTACATTAATCATGACCCCACTGCCGAACAGATCGTCGAAATGACCCAGCTGGCGGCGGTTGAGGTGAAGCGTTTCGGCCTGGAGCCCAAAGTGGCGCTGCTCTCGCACTCGTCTTTCGGTAGTCAGGATTCCGACAGTGCGCGCAAAATGCGCGCGGCGCTGGATATCTTGCACCGCGATCATCCGGAAATCGAGGTCGAGGGGGAGATGAACGGCGAGCTTGCGCTGGACGTGGAGGAGCGTCTTGAGGTCTTCCCCAATTCACGCCTGCGTGAAGAAGCGAATTTGTTGATCTTCCCCAATCGGGATGCGGCGAACAGC
>DATGNI010000083.1:0-2897 GCA_035306825.1 Azoarcus sp.
CGCGGCTCTCCGGATCGCGGGCTCCGGTCATGCGGCATGCGTTGAATGCGTCCAACGCATGACCGAAGGCTACGCCATTATCGGGAAACGCGTGAGCGCGCTCCGTCACGCAACACCCGTACGCGTTCGCCCGGGCGGAAATTCTCGCCTTCATCCGCCTGCACCACGGCAATGTAGCGCCCGCTTTCAAGCCTCACGGTCACCTCGATGCCCGCTTGACGCGTAATGCCTTCTTCCACCGCCGAGCCGGCCATGCCGCCCGCGACTGCACCCAGCACACCCGCAATTATCTGTCCGCTGCCTCCGCCGATACGGCTACCGCCCACTCCGCCGATCACCGCGCCGGTCGCCGAGCCGATCGGCGTCTTGGTGCCTTCCAGTTGCACCGCGCGCACGCTATCGACCACGCCAAACTCGATGTTCATCGCACGACGTGCTTCAGAGCGCTGATAATCCCCGCTCCCCAGCCCCGCCGCGCAGCCTCCCAGCACCAGCGCACCCATTGCCAGTGCCACCGTTGCCCAACGCATCATCACCGTGTTCATCCCCACAGATCCTCATCAAAAGCTTGTTTGTACAAGCGCGCAATGTCTTCACGCGTCGGCTTGTGGTTTTGCCCCCCGCGCGAGACCACCTTCAGCGCGCCCATGACCGAGGCTAAACGGCCCGTGCGTTCCCACCCGTAATCATTTGCAAGTCCGTACAACAGGCCGGCGCGATAGGCGTCGCCACAACCGGTCGGGTCTTCGACGGTCGCGGCCGGTGCGCACGGAATATCGATGCGTTTCCCACCAACATGAATATGTGAACCTTCCGCGCCACGCGTCACGATCAAGGCCTCGACGCGCTCTGCAATCTCGGTCTCTGACCAACCGGTGCGCTCGCACAGCACGCGCGCCTCGTAATCGTTGACGGTGCACCACGTGGCAAGGTTCAGAAATCGCTTCAGTTCCTCACCATTGAACATCGGCAGGCCCTGGCCCGGATCGAAAATAAACGGGATTCCGGCCGCGGCGAACTGCTCGGCATGTTCGATCATGCCCTGACGGCCGTCCGGCGCCACAATGCCCAGTTTCACACCGGATGCGTCCGCCACACGGTTTTCATGCGAATGGTTCATCGCGCCCGGATGGAATGCGTTGATCTGATTGTCGTCCAGATCGGTCGTGATGAAAGCCTGGGCGGTAAAGGTGCCGGGCACCTTGCGTACATGTTCGCACGACAGCCCCAGGCGTTCGAAACGATAGAAATACGGTTCCGAATCTTCTCCCACGGTGGCCATGATGCGCGCGTCCGTATCGAGCAGCTTGAGGTTGTAGGCGATGTTTCCAGCGCAGCCGCCAAACTCGCGGCGCATGTCTGGAACCAGGAAGGAAACGTTCAGGATGTGGATTTGCTCAGGCAAAATATGATTACGGAAGCGATCATTGAACACCATGATGGTGTCGTACGCCACTGAACCGCAAACCAGGATCGACATGCATTTCTCCTCTAAAAGTCCTGATTATAAGGGGCGGACCGATCCCGCGACGCTTCCATGTCATCCTCACGCAGCTCTCCCGTCATCCACCTGCAACATAGCGTCCCGACAATGGCGACAACACGCCATCACGGAGAGGATCCATCATGTTGCTGACGGAACCGCGCGCCTTCCTGCGCGAGCCACGCAAACTTCACGTCACGCTTGCAAGCTGCGACAGCGAAGTACTGGAAGCACAGAAACTGCGTTACCGCGTTTTTCACGACGAAATGGGCGCTCGCCTGTCGAGCCGCATCCCGGGTGTCGATCGCGACGTCTATGACCCGTTCTGCGACCACCTGATCGTGCGCGACGAGGCGCGGGGACGCATCGTCGGCACCTACCGCATCCTGTCACCGGAATCCGCCCGCAAGATCGGCGGTTATTATTCCGAAAATGAATTCGACCTGACCCGACTGGCGCACCTGAAAAGCCGCATCGTCGAAATCGGCCGTTCCTGCATCGATCCCGAATACCGTAGCGGCGCCGCCATCACCTTGCTGTGGTCCGGCCTCGCCCGCTACATGCTCGACAGCGGCTACGACTATCTCATGGGCTGCACATCCATCAGCATGAGCGATGGCGGACACACTGCCGCCAGCCTGTACAATCGCCTCAAGGACGAACATCTCGCGCCGCTCGAATATCGTGTTTTTCCGCGCCACCCGCTCCCGCTCGAGAGCTTGCGTGGCGATCTGCAGACAACGACCCCGCCGTTGATCAAGGGCTATCTGCGTGCAGGCGCATGGATTTGTGGGGAACCTGCATGGGATCCGAATTTCAACACTGCCGATCTTCCAACCTTGCTGCCGATGAACCGGCTGCAGAATCGTTACGCCCGCCATTACATGGGGCGCTAACGCAGCCGGTGCACGCGCCCTCGCAGGAGTCAGCCGAGGGGCCGCCACGTGCACGATGAATTAAAACCCACTTCCGCCACCACCCGCTTGTGGCGGCGCACGCGTGTGTTGCTGCATCTCATGCGCGGGCTGTTGACCGTCCTGCTCTTTCCGTTTTTCGCACCCGAGACGCGCCGGAAAGTGCGCCAGCGCTGGTGCCGTAAACTGCTCACCATTCTCGGCATCTCCCTGCGCGTTCGCGGCGAGGCCGTCGCAGACGGCACACTACTGGTCGCCAATCACATCTCGTGGCTGGATATCCTGGCAATCAATGCGCTGCATCCAGCGGCCTTCGTCTCCAAAAGTGAAGTACGCAGCTGGCCCGCGCTCGGGTGGCTGGCGGCGCAAAACGACACCATTTTTCTGCAACGCAGTCGGCCCGGCAATGCCCGCGCCGCAAGCGTCAAGATTGCCGACCGCCTCGACGCCGGCGCAACGGTAGCGCTGTTTCCCGAAGGCACCACCACCGACGGCAGTCA
>DATGNI010000084.1:0-6815 GCA_035306825.1 Azoarcus sp.
CGGCGGCTGCAATGGGTCGAGCAATTCGAGCAGATTGGGACCGGGGCAGTGCGCGGTAATGAAGTATGCACGGCGCCGCAGCGGACCGACGCGCTCTTCGATCATGGCGAGCGGCGACGGCGTGGCAATGTCGATAAAAACCAGCCGATGCGCCGCGTGCCACGCGTGCCACGCCCGACTCGGGCGCCACATGCGTGAAAACGCATGACGGAAATTCTTGAGGTTGTAGCGCTTGATCACCACTGCCCGGCCGGCGAGGTGAGTGAGGGCGACCGTAGCGGTATTGCCGTCCTTCAACAGCGTTCCGCTGTGGATCGCCTGGTCGGGACGCTTGAGCAGTGGAGCGAGCGCTTCGGCTTCCTTGCGCACCGTTGAGGTGAAACGCGTTGCGTTTTTCGTGACCGAAAACAGCGTGCAGTTGCGTGTGCTCTTGTGAAGAATGTCCGCCAGACGATTCGCGCGCACGCTGTGGATGGCATTGAGCAGCGCGGGAAGGTTCGAAATGCGACCGCCGGTCGCAATATAAGGCGCAACGAGCGCCTCCAGATGCGCGTCCCATGTGGGCGGGAATTGCGCCAACAAAATCGCCAGGTTGGCGGTTGCGGTTTGCGGCGTAAGCGGCGCGGGATAGCGTTCCACGGTGGCGCCGTCAATCAGGTGCAGACGACCGTGGTGCTGGAGAAAGTTGTCCAGGTGAAGATCGCTTTGCGCGAGGCCGGTGGCGTGCATGCGCGCGAGTAGCGCAAGCGCACGCCCGAGCAAGCCGATGGCACGGGCATCGCCGGGCGGACGCGGTGCAGCGCACCATAGATCGGCGAGGGTGACGCTGCCGGCAAAGAAACGGGTCGCGACCAGTTCGCCACCCCCTGCCAGCCGGCCATCTGCCACGTGCGCCGGGGTGGGCAGTTTGGCATCGGCGAGGGCGCGCAGGCCGGCGCGTTCGCGCTTTGCGTGACGCGCTGCGGAGCGGGTCAGAAACAGTTTGGCGAGCACCGGTTGGCCGTTGAGACGTGCTTCGGCCGTCAGTCGTTTGCCCGGCAGCAGCCGCAGACTGCGCAGAATTTCGAGCACGCGACCGTCATCGAGCATCATCCGTGCGGGCAGCGGTGGTTCGCGTCCGGCGGCGCGCAGGATGGCGGCATCGATGGTTTTCATTCACTCCCCTCGCGATAACGCACAACCTGACGAATGCGTTTCCGGTCGGTTGAATTGAGGCGTGATCGGCCCGAATAGTAATGATAGAAACGCATCCGCTGGGTGCGTGTGAGTTGGTATTTTGCGATGCTGTCGAGGCTGGCGAGATCCTTGACGATGCGATAACTCAGAAAAGGCTCGACCCAGAATCTTCCGGCCGGGCAATCGATCAGAAACACTTTGGCGGCCTCTCCCTCCTGCACCAGAATATTGCGCCATTTGAGATCGTTGTGCGCGAAACGATGGTCGTGCAACGTGCGCGCGATGTGTGCGATCTGGCGTGACACGGTGTCGACCCAGGCTGCGTCGGAAAGACACGGGGCGCCGTTCTGGGCCAACGTGGCGAGGTCGTGCGTGTTGGGCACTTCCTCGGTGATCATCGCGCCGCGTACGAAAGCTCCGGCACGACGTTCCCACCCATAGGCGACGATTTTTGCGGTGGGCAGTCCCCAGCGTGCGAAACGCTGCAGATTTTCCCATTCGCCCTGTATGCGCGGGCGCGTGAACCAGCGTCTTAGCGGATTCTTCCCGGCGCCGGTATAGCGTTTGACGTAATAGCGCGTACCGTCGATCTCGACCCGGATCACGTGCGACAGGGGGGCGCTTGTGATCGGCTCTCCGGTCAGTGCAAAGACCGCCTCAAGCTGGTTGAAGGCGGCGCCGGCCGGCGTGTCGGCATAGGCGGGGTCGAGGGTCCAGGTTTTCATGTTTGGGCCTCCGGTGCGAATTTGCGCGCGTAACGTTCGGCTAATCGTTCTCCCTCGCGCTGCAGAAAAGAAAACAGGGCGGCTTCGCTGCGTAGCACCTGGCGCAGCGGGGAGCCGAAGTAGCTGCGCAGGAAGCGCAAACGATCGCGTTGGGTCAGTCCGATGTCGAGCGCGGAAAAGTGCAGTGCGGCAAGATCCTTGTTGCGCCAGCGACGCGGAGTGTGGCGGCGCAGTTGGGCCCGATGCAGGTCGATCAGCGAAACGCGGAACGCTTCGGCGGTGGGCACCGGGTCCAGATGCAGCAGAAAATGCACCAGATAACAGTCGCGATGGTTCATGCCGCCTTCGTGCATGCGACGCGTCATGTCCGCGACCCGTTCAATCAAGGCACGTTTCCAGCGCGGATCGGGCGGGTTCAGCTTCCATTCGCGCGTATGTTGGTCCAGATCCACTGTGGGCGCCAGTTCCCGGGTCACAAGAAAGGAGTGACGCGTGGCCGGATTGGTGCCGCGTTCGCCGAACGCCACGGGTGTCATGGTGTCGACGCCGAGCGCTTCCAGCCGGTGAATTGCGTTCAGTTCGTTGGCCGCACCCAGCACCGGCAAACGGCCGCGCGCCAGATTCTCGACAATCTCGAACCATCCCACGCCGCGGTGGATCTTGACGAAGTAGCCGTCACCCGCATGCTCGAAGCGCAGGGTGCGGCGTGCTTCCAGAGCGCGGAACTCTTCACCCTCGAGCGCCTCCACAGCATCAAACGGATCGCGCTTTTCCCACAGTTGATCAAAGGGCGGCGTGAGCCATACGCGAGGCTTCATTTCAGCGGCCCCAATATCAAATCGGCGGCGCGCTCGGGCAGTGAATAAATGTCGGCATGCTCCGACCAGGCGAGGCCATTGCGGGCCCATTCCCGGCGTGCGGCATCGTCTCGCAGCATCTGGGTGAGCGTTGTGTTGAGCAAGTCCTGCGAAAACGGCTCATTCAGCACGCGACCTGCGCCGGCCGCTTCGACATAGTGCGCGTACCCGCACACTGCCGTGGTCAGTACCGGCAAACCTGCGACCACCGCTTCGAGCAGTACCGTGCCAGTGTTTTCAGCATAGGCCGGATGGAGCAGCAAATCCGCGCCCAAAAGAACGCGCGGGATGTCGTCGCGACCGGGCTGGATGCTTACACATTCTTCCAGTTTCAGCGCCTTGATCTGGATGCGGAAAGGGCGCGGGTCATCCTGACCGATGATGAGAAAACGGGTGCGCCGCCGCAGCTCTTCCGGCAGGGCCGCGATGGCTTGCAAACTGCGATCAACCCCCTTGGTGCGGAAACCGGAACCGATCTGCACGATGAGTCGGTCTTCGTCGGCAAGCTCCAGTTCGCGGCGAAACTCGGCACGGATTTCGGCCGCATTGGCCGGTGCGCGGCGGTCGGGCGCAATCCCCGGCGGGAGCAGATGAAAACGCTCCGCGGGCGTGCCGTAATGCTTGACGAAAAGCGGTTGCTGCACGGTCGAGATCATCAAGATGTGGGTGTTCGATTCGGCAGAAAATACCGCGCGCTCATAGGCCGAAAAGTGCCGGTAACGTCTGGACAGCCGGTAGAGCGCGCCGCGTCGGGTGGTGGCTTTTTCGGCATAGCACGGATCGGCCGCGTAATACACGTCGAGCCCCGGCATCTTGTTGAAGCCGATGATGCGATCGACCGGCCGCGCCGAGAGCTCGAGCGCGACCAGATCGGAGAAACGACGGTAGCGCGTCGGATTGGTCAGCGCGCGCGCCGGCACGATCTCCACTTCGATGTTTTCCGGGCGCGCGCCCTCCCATTCCAGCGTATAGATGCGCACCGCATGACCCCGTTCCTGACAAGCCTGGGCGATGCGCAGGCAGTCGCGTTGCAGGCCGCCGAAAGGAAAGTATTTATAGAGGCAGAAGGCAAGTTGCATCAGGGCGTGCTCTCATTGAGGCGGACGAATCGAGTGCCCGGTTTCGCGCAACAGCAGGGTGAGTTCGTCGAGTACTCGTTGCGGCCGCAAACGCGTGAAACACAACGGGGCTTCGGCGACCACGTCAAAGCGCGCGCGCTCGTCCGGCGTAGGCTGATAATGACAGCGTTGCGACAAACAGGGTGCGCAAGGGAAATCAGACGCGAGATGGCGCTGCCGTGGGCCCCACGCACCGGTGAGCGCGGGGCTGGTGGGGCCGAACAGTGACAGGGTGGGCACGTCGAGCGCTGCGGCAAGATGGCCCAGCCCGGTATCTACCGCAACGCACGCGGAGGCGCCGGCCAGTTCCGCCGCGATACCGGCGAGCGACAGACGGGGTAATACGTGCGCATTGGGCAGATCAAGCGCGATGCGCTCGGCACGTTCGCGTTCGACGTCATTGCCCCACGGCAGGCGAATGTGCCAACCGTTTGCAACGCAGAGTTGCGCCAGCTCGCGCCAATAGATTTCGGGCCAATGCTTGGTGGCCCAGGTCGTTCCGTGGAGAAAAACCAGATACGGCGCCCGCGCCGTAGCGTGGGGCGCGTCACCGAGTACGCGCGTCAGATCCAGGCCATATTCACACGGGGTTTCGGGTAGCGGGTAGTCGAGCGATCGGGCGAACAGTTCGCGTACGCGTTCGACCGCGTGACGCCCCTTGGCGACGGCGTGCCGCGTATCGTAGAAACGGCTGGCGAGTGGCTCGCGGATCGAATGCTTGTCCAGTCCGTGTACCGGCGCCTCGACGTACCGCGTAAGAACGGCGCTTTTGAGCAAGCCCTGGGCGTCAATGGCGCGATCATACTGGGTGCTTTTGATCGCATTCGTCATGGCTCGCCATTCACCGGAGCGCCAGGCGTGCAATATTCCGCGTCGCCACCGTCGCATTGCAACCGGGATGATGCGTTCGACCGCCGGATGCCAGGCCGGAATTTCTGCAAAATTCTCTTCCACCACCCAGTCGAAACGGATGCCGGGGAGCGCCCGCACAGCGTCGGTGAGCGCCGGCAGGGTATGGATCACGTCGCCAAGCGAAGAGGTCTTGATGACGAGAACCCGCATCAGCGCCCCGGCCGCGCGACACCCAGACCGTCGAGTGCGTCGAGCACGCTGGCTGGCGTGATGTGGTGGAGACAGTTCAGATGTCCGAGCGGACAGGTGCGCTTGAAGCACGGCGAACAGTCCAGAGCGAGATAGCGGATCGCGACCTTCTCCGGGGCCGCCAGCGGCGGCGTATGTTCCGGGGTGGATGAACCGAAGATCGCCACCAACGGCATGTCGAGCGCAGCCGCAACGTGCATCAGACCGGAATCGTTGGTGACGGCAGCTTCAGCCAGCGCAAGCAGATCGACGGCATCCCCGAGCGAAGTGTTGCCGCACAGGTTTTTCACTCCGTCGTGGCCGACACTTTGCGCGATGGCCTCGCCGGCTTCGCGATCTTTGGCCGAGCCGATGATCCACACATCTCGCCCGCGCGCGATCAGTTCACGTGCGACGGCACTGTAATGGCCCAACGGCCATTGTTTGGCCGGGCCGTATTCGGCGCCGGGCATGAAAGCGATGGCCTGACGTTCGACCGGCAGAGCGTATTCCTCGCGCAAACGCGCCTGATTGGCGGCATCGGCAACCAGCTTGGGACGTGGAATCGGATCCGGCAGCGATTGCTTGAGGCCGCGTCCGAGGGTGAGAAAACGCTGTACGGTCAATGGCAGACGGCGCTTGCTGAGCATGCGCATATCATTGATCAGCCAGTAGCGCATTTCACCGCGAAAGCCGGTGCGCCGCGCAATGCCTGCAAAAAAAGGCACCAGCGCGGATTTGAGCGAGTTGGGCAATACGATGGCCTGGCTGTAACCGATCTGACCGAGTTCCCGACCCAGCTTCCAGCGCTCGCCAAGCCCCAGCTCGCCGTGTCCGACCGGCATGACCACGCCGCGCCGCACCTCCGGCATGCGTTCGAGAATGGGCAGCGACCACGCCGGAGCCAGTACGTCGATGATGCAGTTCGGTTCGGCGCGCTTGAGCAGCTTGAACAGGCTTTGCGCCATCACCATGTCGCCCACCCACGACGGCCCGACGACCAGCACGCCGCGCACCGGGCCGGCGTCTTCGTCGAAATCGTCCTCGATCTCGGTTTCAAGGTCCAGTTCGGTTTGCCGCTCGCTCATAGTTTCCGGTCCTTGAGCCAGTCGAGATAACGCGGCACGCCGGTTTCGACCGGAATGAATTCACGCTCGTAACCGGCTGCGCGCAGGGCCTGCATGTCGGCCTGGGTATAGCTCTGATAGCGGCCCTTGAGGTGTTCCGGGAACGGGATGAAATCGATGCCGCCGGAGCCGTGCCATTTGACTGCTGCATGTGCGACATCGTTGAAGCTTTGCGCACGGCCGGTGCCGACGTTGAAAATGCCGGAAATTTCAGGGTGCTCGAACAGCCACAGGTTGACCGCAACGATGTCGTCAACGTGGATGAAATCGCGCTCCTGTTCGCCGGGGCCATAACCGTCCGACCCTTCGAACAGGCGCACCCGGCCGCAATCGCGCAACTGGTTGTAGAAATGGTAGGCGACGCTCGCCATGGATTCCTTGTGCTGCTCGCGCGGGCCATACACGTTGAAATAGCGCAGTCCGCACACCTGCGCCTCGCAGGTGTGCATGATGCGGCGCAGATGGCAGTCGAACAGGAACTTGGAGTAGGCGTACATGTTCAGCGGCTGTTCGAATTCACGCGCCTCGCGGAAGGTCGGGCCCATGCCGTACACCGACGCCGAAGAAGCGTAGATGAACGGGGTGTCGGTCGCTGAGCACCATTCGAGCAGCGCTTTCGAGTATTCGTAGTTGACCTGCATGACGAAGCGGCCGTCCCACTCCGTTGTCGAAGAGCACGCGCCCTGGTGAAACACCGCTTCGACCGGGCCGAAATCCAGCCCCACCCGGATG
>DATGNI010000085.1:0-8845 GCA_035306825.1 Azoarcus sp.
CTGTCGGCGGGAATGCTGACCGGATTCAACGTGCCGCTAGAAAGAAAATCAGTAATGTCGCTGCCCGGAGGATCCTGGTTGAGCGGATTTTGCTCGCGCGAATCAAGGTTCAGGCCGAGTGAAGCGGCCGTGGTCTCACGCGGCGCCATGTTCGAGGTGTCAATGTAGATGGCCGACGGCTCGCCGGCGAAGAGCGACGGATTGCTCTCGGAGTCAATCACCGCGTAACCGGTCAGGCGGTCGCCACCGGTATTGATGACAAAACCGTCCCGATCGACGTTGAACTGGCCGTTGCGCGAATACGCCGTCGTACCGTCGCTGCGTTCAAGGCGGAAAAAACCATTGCCATTGATCGCCATGTCCAGCGCTCTGCCGGTGGTGGTCACGTTGCCCTGGGCAAAGGATTGCGCAATCCCCGAAGTCCGGCTGCCGATGCCGATCTGCAGACCGCCGGAACCACCGGTCATGGCGGAGGCGTACATGTCAGCAAACAGCGAAGTGGCGCCCTTGTAGCCCACCGTGCTGGCGTTGGCCACGTTGTTCGAGATGACGTCGAGCGCCCGCGAGGAAGAATTCAGGCCGCTGAGGCCTTGCTGAAATCCCATGATATCTACTCCGGATCAGATGATCTGCTTGATGTCTTCGAATCGAAACACGCCGAGTGAGCCGACCTGTAGATCCGCTCCGTTCTTGCCGCGAATGACGCCGCTTACCTGGCCGTATTCAAGCGTGGTGGCCGGTACGCTTTCCCCGTTACTGCCCGCGGTCAGCGAAACTCGATACAGCCCTTCCGCGGCGACCGAACCGTCATTCGTGGTGCCGTCCCAGATATAGTTGTGACTGCCAGCCTCGACGTTCTCGAATTCGACTACCGCCACTTCGAGACCGGAAGAATCCGTAATCGTCAGCTTTACGCTGGCCGCCCCGTGGGGGACTTCGAAACCGCCAATCGCGCCGGCTTCGGTCAGGATCATGCCGTCGCCTTCCACCAGCACGCCGTGGCCGACCAGCGCCGCCGCCTGCATCGCCTGATTTTCACCGCGCCCTTCCAGCAGCTCTTTCACCATGTCGTTGAGCCGCTCGATGCCGTCCACCGTGCTCATTTGCGCAAGCTGAGAGGTCATCTCCGCGTTTTCCATCGGGTTGAGCGGGTCCTGGTTTCTCAATTGGGTCGTCAGCAAGGTGAGGAAGCGGCTCTGATAATCCTCTTCCTTCTTTGCCGGCTCAGTGTGTCCGAGCATTTTGCTCAACACGCTGTTGGTTTCATTCACCACGCTCATTTCATTGCTCTCCCGGCCGCTGCGCCGCTTACTGGCCGATCGTCAGCGTGCGCTGCAAAAGCGTCTTGGCCGTATTCATGACCTCGACATTGTTCTGATAGGAACGTGACGCGGAAATCATGTTCACCATCTCCTCCACGACGTTCACGTTGGGCATCTCGACATAACCTTCTTCGTTGGCCGCCGGATTCGCCGGCTCATAGACCAGACGCATCGGCGCTGCGCTTTCGACCACCTGCGCCACCCGCACGCCCTGGGCGCTCTTTCCGTCTACGGGCACCGTTTCGAACACCACCTGTTTGGCGCGATACGGCTGGCCGTCGGCCCCCACCACGCTATCGGCGTTGGCCAGGTTGGAGGCGGTCGTGTTCATGCGCAGCGACTGCGCATTGAGTGCCGAACCGGCGATTCCAAAAACATTGAACATGCTCATCGTCTCGTTCCTCACTCACCACGAATCGCGGTACGCATGCCCGAGAGCACGCCATCGACAAAACGCAGGCTGGCTTCGTATTGCAGCGAATTTTCGGCAAAGGCCGCGCGTTCCACATCCATGTTGACGGTGTTGCCGTCCACCGCTGACTGGGATTCCTGGCGATAGCCCACATGCGCCGCCAGACGATTGCCGCCGCTCCCTTCCGCCAGATGCCCCGGCGCGCTCACCGTCATCCCAAGCGTTCCGCCGGAACGCCCCAGTGCGGAATCCAGCGCGCTGCGAAAATCCAGATCGCGTGCCTTGTAGTTCGGGGTATCTGCGTTGGCGATATTGGATGCCAGCAACTCCTGTCGCTGCGCACGCAGGTTCAGGGCGGTCTGGTGAACATTCAATGCATCGTCGAGCAAGGCTTTCATGCTTTATCCTCCGGTCTCCGGGTCGGCGTCGCCACGCGGACGTCCACCCTTATGCAGCTTCCGTGCCAGCATCGTATGCCTTGTGCCCACGCAACCGTTCACCGATCAGAATGGCTTTTCCCGGTCAATTTCGCCGCTCAGTGCGTTGCGCTTGCCGCCGCAGCGGCAGAACTTGCCGCTCGTCTTGCCTGCGAAGCGTGCGCGTGATGCAATGCTCGCCATGACCCGCCTTGTCCTCGTCCTTTCCTGCGCCCTTTTCGTGTCCAGCGCCTTTGCGCAACAAGCCGCCGAACCGGTCGAAGCCACGGCTCGCGCGTTGCTCGAACGCGAAACCGCAGACCTGCCCGGCACAGTGGAGATCGAACTCGGCACGCTGGATCCGGCCAATCGACTGCCGCGCTGCACCGCACCCGAAGCCTTCCTGCCAAGCGGAACGCGGGCGTGGGGCCGTATCTCGGTGGGCGTGCGCTGCACTTCCCCGGTGGTATGGACGGTGTATCTGCCGGCTCGCATCGGCGTACTCGCGCAGTACGTCGTCACGCGTGAGACCCTGACACGCGGTCAGACCATCGGCCCGGATGACATCACGCTCGAACACGGTGATCTCACCACCCTGCCGGAGGACACGCTCACCGATCCGGCCCGCGCGATTGGCGTTCAGGCCGCCCGGCCAAGTGCTGCGGGTGCGCCGCTGCGCGCCGACATGCTGCGCATGCCCCCTGCGGTCGAGCGCGGCCAGAATGTACGCGTGACGGGTGCCGGAAAAGGGTTCAACGTAAGCAGTGAAGGTCGGTCACTGGGCCGCGCCGGAGACGGCGAATCCGTGCGGGTGCGTCTCGCCAACGGCCAGATCATCACGGGTATCGCACGCGCCGGAGGCGTGGTCGAAATCCGTTTCTGAGGTTCGTTGTCAGCGCGTCGCCTTAAATCTGCTAAAGTTTTCTGAAGGAATGCCGTCCACTCCTGTCAGAAGCCCGATTTTCGGGCCCATCCTCGGAGACCCACCGTGAAAATCGAAGGACTCAACAAGAGCCTGACGACGCCGCCCGCGAACGAAACGCGCAACCGCGCCGACAATACGCCGGCAGCCCCGGGCGGTGCCTCGGTCAAGCTGTCATCCCTGTCATCCAGCCTCGCGAAAGCCGAAACAGCGCTCGCCTCGGCGCCCGACATCGATCAGGCAAAAGTGGACGAAATCCGTCAGGCCATCCAAGACGGCCGTCTTCAGATCGACCCTGAACGCATTGCCGACGGCCTGCTCAACAGCGTTCGTGAACTGCTCTCCACGCACAAGTGACCATCACGCCCGCTACCCGCGCCCGTCTCGCTCAGCTGGTCGAAGCTGAACTGAATCTGCTCGAACGTCTCAGCGCCGTCCTTGCGCACGAACAGGAACTGCTGATCGCCGGCGATGCCGACGCGCTGGTCACCTTGACCACGGATAAATCCACCCTCTACCGCGGGCTGCAAGACTGTCACGACGGAATCGCCTTGCTGCTCGGTCAGGCCGGCCTCCAACCTTCGGCCGAATCCATCCGGCAACTCGCCAAAGATCTGCCCGAAACACTTGAACGCTGGGAACGCATTCGCCTGCTTGGCTCGGAAGTGCGCACCCAGAACGAACTCAACGGCAAACTCATCGTCGAGCGCATGCAGCACAATCAAGCCGCACTCACCGCCTTGCTCGCCGCCGCCGACCAGCCCGCGCTGTACGATGCCGCCGGCACCGCCCGCCCGGGCAGTCGCGGGCGTCATCTCGGCAGCGCTTGAGAAATTCACGCCACCCCGGCCGGCCCGGTCATAACGACCGCCCGCCACCCAACCGAACGTCACACCCCGCGCGCCCTCACGCATGCGCGATTCCTGTCGACGCATAGCCACGCGTCCGTCTGGGCGGTTATGCTGTACGACGACTTCAACCTCGCACAAACATCCATCCCATGGCAGGCAAGCAATACAACGAATCCTCTTTCCGCGTCCTCAAAGGCCTGGAACCGGTGCGCGAACGCCCCGGGATGTACACCCATACCGACTCTCCTGCCCACATCATTCAGGAAGTCATCGACAACGCCGCAGACGAAGCCCTGGGTGGCTTTGCGAAAAAAATCAACGTCACGGCCCATGCCGACGGCTCGATCACCGTGGCGGACGATGGGCGCGGCATTCCGGTCGGTCTGCATCCCGAGGAAGGCGTGCCGGTGGTGGTGTTGGCCTACACCCGACTGCATGCCGGGGGCAAATTCGACAAACGGGAAGGCAACAGCGCCTACGCCTTTTCAGGCGGCCTGCACGGGGTGGGCGTCGCGGTGACCAACGCGCTGTCGACCCGCGTAGAGGTGGAGATTCGGCGCGATGGCAAACTTCATCGCATCGACTTCGCCGACGGGGGCGAATCCGTCAGCGAACTGCGTGTCGAAGGCTCCTGCGGTCGTCAATCCGGCACCCGGGTGCGTGTCTGGCCCGACCCCAAATATTTCGACAATCCACGCATGCCGCAAGCTGCGCTGGAGCGTTTGTTGCGCAGCAAGGCGGTGCTGTTGCCCGGCGTAGCGGTACGACTGGACATCGAGCGCGCGGACGGCAACGAAACCAAAACCTGGAGCTATCCGGGTGGCCTGGCGGATTATCTGAGCGAACTTGCCGGCGACCATGAAGCGGTCGCACCGATCCATACCGGAGAGCGTTACGCCGGCAAGAACGATGCAAACTACGCCCCGGGCGAAGGTGCCTCCTGGGCTCTCGCATGGTTCGAGACCCCGATCGCGAGCGAATCCTACGTCAATCTGATTCCCACCATTGCCGGCGGCACGCATGAATCCGGTTTGCGCGCCGGCATCTTCGAGGCAGTCAAATCCTTCATCGAGCACCACGCCCTGCTGCCGCGCGGCGTCAAACTGCAACAGGAAGACGTGTGCGGACGCATGGGTTTCGTGCTCTCCGCACGTTTGCTTGACCCGCAATTTCAGGGGCAGGTGAAGGAAAAACTCAATTCGCGCGAAGCGGTAAAGCTGATCGCCGCGCAGGTGAGTGACCCGTTCGAAATCTGGCTCAACAACCACGTCGAGGCCGGCCGCGCCATCGCCGAGCTGTCCATCAAGCAGGCCCTGGCGCGACAAAAGAATGCCCGCAAGGTCGAGCGACGAAAAAGCTCCGGTGTTGCCGTTCTCCCCGGCAAACTCTCCGACTGCGAATCAGAAGACCTGCTCGACAACGAGCTTTTCCTCGTCGAGGGTGATTCCGCCGGCGGCTCCGCCAAGATGGCGCGCAACAAGGAAACCCAGGCCATCCTGCCGTTGCGCGGCAAAGTGCAGAATGCCTGGGAAGTCGACCCCGGACGCCTGCTGGCCAACGCCGAGATTCATGACATCGCGGTCGCCCTCGGGGTGGATGCCCACAGCGCAGACGACGAACCCGATTTGACCGGTCTGCGCTACGGCAAGATCATCATCATGTCCGACGCCGACGTGGACGGCGCCCATATCCAGACCCTGCTGCTGACGCTGTTTTTCCGCCATTTCCCGAAACTCATCGAACGTGGCCACATCTACGTCGCACAACCGCCGCTGTACCGCGTCGATGCGCCTGCACAAGGCAGAAAACGCCCCGCGCGGCGCTTCTATGCGCTGGACGACGGGGAACTTAGCGCCATTCGTGACCGCCTCGCGCAGGAAGGTTTCAAGCCCCAGGCGTTGGAAACCGGCCGCTTCAAAGGGCTGGGAGAAATGAACCCCGAGCAGTTGCGTGAAACCACGATGGATCCCGCGACCCGTCGTGTCCAACCCGTGCGCATTCGCTCCGGCGCCCTGGACGAAACGCTGCGCATGTTCACCCTGCTGATGGGCAAGGGTGAAGCGGCCGGCCGGCGCTCCTGGATGGAACAAAAAGGCGACAGCGTCGAGGCGGATGTCTGATGCAGGACGCGCACGGCCGTGCATTCCTTGTGTGCGGAACCCCCACGCAAGGCTACGCTCTCATCCTTGGTTCCTCACAGGCGGCCAACACTCCCCGTGCGTTCGATCCGATGCTCGAACGCGCGGCGGAAAACCAGCCCCAGCCGCTGCTCAATGAACCTCACATCTCCTCTCTCGCCGCATCATGACCGACCAGACTGACGACCTTTTCGATCTCGCTCCCCCCGCTCCGCCGGTCGAACCGCCTGAAGCGGACGATTTCGCCGACGACGCTCTGCCGCTGGACCACTTTGCCGAACGCGCCTATCTCGCCTACGCGATGAGCGTGGTGCGCTCGCGCGCGCTGCCGCAGGTCGAAGACGGCCTCAAGCCGGTACAGCGCCGCATCCTGTTTGCGATGAACGAGATGCGTCTGTCGGCCACCTCCAAGCACGTCAAATCCGCCCGCGTGGTCGGCGACGTAATCGGCAAATACCACCCCCACGGCGATTCATCCGTGTATGACGCGATGGTGCGTGTGGCGCAGGATTTTTCCTTGCGCTATCCGTTGGTGGACGGCCAGGGGAACTTCGGCTCGCGCGACGGCGATTCAGCCGCGGCAATGCGTTACACGGAATGCCGCCTGACGCCGATCGCCGAATTGCTGCTGTCGGAAATCGACCGCGGCACAGTGGATTTTCTCTCCAACTACGACGGCGCATTCGAAGAACCGCAATTTCTGCCGGCGCGCCTGCCTTTCGTTCTGCTCAACGGCGCATCCGGTATCGCGGTCGGCATGGCAACCGAAATCCCGCCCCACAACCTCACCGAGGTCGCCGAAGCCACCTGCCATCTGATCCGCAATCCGAAGGCTGAACTCGACGACATCCTGCCGCTGCTGCCCGCACCGGATTTCCCCGGCGGCGGCCAGATCATCTCCTCACCGGCTACCTTGCGCGAAGCCTACGCCAGCGGCCGAGGCTCGCTGCGACTGCGCGCACGCTGGAGTTTCGAAGAGCTCGCGCGCGGCCAATGGCGGGTGATTGTCAACGAACTGCCGCAGGGCGTATCGACATCACAAGTGCTGTCTGAAATTGAAACCCTGACGAACCCTCAACCACGCACCGGCAAAAAAGAGGTCACGCAGGAACAGAAACACCTCAAACAGCTCGTACTGGGCGTACTCGACTCGGTGCGCGACGAATCCAGCGACCAGGCGCCGGTGCGCATCGTGCTCGAACCGCGCTCCAGCCGTATTCCGCGCGACGAATTCATGGCGGTCCTGCTTGCCCATACCGCGCTTGAAACCTCCACCTCGCTCAACCTGACGATGATTGGCCGCGACGGCCGACCGCAACAGAAAAACCTGGTGCAGATTCTGCGCGAATGGATCGACTTCCGTTACGTCACCGTTGAACGCCGCACGCGTCACCGTCTTGGCGAAGTCGACCGCCGCATCCACATTCTCGAAGGCCGCATGATCGCCTTCCTCAATATCGAGGAAGTGATCCGCGTCATCCGCGAATCGGACGAGCCCAAACCCGCGTTGATCGAAGCATTCGGCCTGAGCGAAACCCAGGCCGAAGACATTCTCGAAATCCGCCTGCGTCAACTCGCACGCCTGGAAGGCATCCGCATCGAGAAGGAACTGACTGAACTGCGCGAAGAACGTGACGGCCTGCAAAAACTGCTCGACAGCCGCAGCGTCATGACTCGCCTGATCGTCAAGGAAATCCGCGACGCTGCCAAAACCTACGGCGACGAACGCCGCACCCTGATCGAACCCGTCGCACCCATCGCACCCGCAACCGTCAGCGTGCCGGACGAACCGGTCACCGTGATCGTGTCGCAAAACGGCTGGGTACGCACACGCCAGGGCCACGGCGTCGATCCAACAAGCATTTCATACAAAAGTGGCGACAGCGCCTTCGCCGTGATCGAAACCCGCAGCGTCTGGCCGCTCGTCGTCCTCGACACGCACGGTCGCGCCTACACCGTCAAAGTGTCCGACCTCCCCGGCGGACGCGGCGACGGCGCACCGATCACCACCCTGGTGGACTTCCAGAACGGCGCCAAACTTGCCCGCGTCCTCTCCGCCGACCCCGCAACCAGCTGGTTCTTTGCCAACTCGGGCGGCTACGGCTTCATCAGCACACTCACCGGCGCCACCAGCCGCCAACGCGCCGGCAAGGCTTTCATGACGCTCGCCCAGGACGAACAGGTACTCAATCCAGCCCCCGCGCTCGGCGACTGGATTGTCGCCGTGTCCAGCAACAGCCGCGTACTGGTCTTCCCCCGCGCGGAAATGAAACAGCAAGCCGGCGGGCGCGGCGTAATCGTGATGGCCCTCGACAAAGGAGAAACACTCTCCGCCGTCGCCGTCCCCGCCCCCGACACCACACTCACCGTCTCCGGCACCGGACGCGGCGGAAAAGCCGCCGACATCCACCTCAAACCCAACCAACTTGAAACCCTGCGCAGCAAACGCGCCCGCAAAGGCACCCCCCTGACACGCAACCTGAAACAGATTTCCTTGCTCTAACCCCGGGTTTTCAGCAATCACTCAAGCACTGAGCAATCCCAAACCCGAACAGCCTCAATCCCGGGTTCGGTGTGCCAATCCCTTGTGAGCCGCCGAGCGCAGAGCGTTGGCGGCGGAGTTGTGCGGCCCTGCATGTCTGAACGAAGCGAGTTCGCAGGGTCGCCCGCCGACAACGTTCGAAGCGAGGGCACCCCGAAGGGGCGGCGAGGAGGGCGCGTTTCTTTGCTTACTTTCTTGTCGCGCGACAAGAAAGTCAGTCGCCCGCCGGGGCGAACTCCCGG
>DATGNI010000086.1:0-27181 GCA_035306825.1 Azoarcus sp.
GTGTCGCGCGTCAGCACTTTTCCGGCGCGATCAACGAGATGCACGCCGGGCGCGAGCGTGTCGCGACGATGGATCCACTCGCCCACGGCGTCGACGCCAAACCAGCCGCTCAACCACGCATCCAATGTGTGTGCGATGTCCGTGTTCTTTGCTCGAACAAGCGTGTTGAGTGGTGTTGCGCCGGGCGGTGCGGCCGGCGGTGTGGCGTGGGTCGAGGCTTCTTGTGGCAGCAGCAACGCAAGCGATTCGGGGGGCGATTGGGCGAGCAGCACATCAGCCGCTGAAACGGTGTCGCCGGTGAGCGCGGAGAGCCGTTCACGCAACGCGGATTCGATACTCGCTTCCCAGCCGGCCGTAACATCCAGGTCGCGCCACAACGGTGTATGCACGTGAAGATCATGAGTTTTGAGCCAGTCACCAAGCTTGCCCTGAGATTGCACGCGATTTTGCAATTGAATCAATGCGTTGTGATGGGCCTGCGTTTCGGTGAAGGTGCGACGCACGCGTGTTTCGACGTCGATTGCCTGACGCAAGGCCGCGCGCGCGGCGGGCGATTCGGCCTGAGCGGCGTGCTGTTGGGTCTCGGCCTCTTCAAGTTGGGCCGCCAATGCGGCGGTTTCGGCTTCTGCGCGAGCCAGCGCGATTTCGTTGGGTTCGACAATCGCGGCTTGTTCGGACTGAAGGCGCTCGCGCCGACTCTGCAAGGTCTCGAGCGCACGGGCCGCACTGGCACGGCTGGTCTCCTCGACGCGCAGGCGTTGTTCGGTCTGGGACAGTTCGCGCTGCGCCGTGGCGACGGCCGTATCCGACACGGCACGTTCACTGTCAGCGTCGGCTAGACGGGCGGTGACTTCTTCGTGACGCATCTCGGCTTGCTCAAGACGCATGCTGGCGTTTTCGAGCAACTCTTCCCAACGCGCAAGATCACTGCGGCCGCCCTCCTCGCGTGCCTGCCATTCGGCGACTTCAACATTGAGCTCCTGCAATCGAGCTTCGATGCGACGACGGTTCTCGGTGAGATGACGCAGTTCGCTCTCCAGTCGAGTGGTTTCGGCTGAGGCGTTGAACAGCGCCTCTTGTGCCACTTGCGTGGAGTGGCTGCAATCCTGGAACTGTTGGCGCGCCTTTTCAATGACGCCTTCGAGCTCGTTCAAGCGGGCGTTGTCGGATTCGAGTGTGCGGGTGGCCTCGGCCAGTTCGGTTTCGAGTTTTTGTTGCGCGGCGCGCGCCTGCTCACGTCGCAGCAACCACAACAATTGCTGGCGTTGTTCCAGCGTGGCTGCCATTTCGCGGTAACGCAGCGCAACTTCGGCCTGCCCGCGCAGATGTTCGGTGCGTTCGACCAGTTCGTTGCGAATGTCATCCAGGCGCGCAAGGTTGTCGCGTGCATCGGACAGACGGCCTTCGGTTTCCTTACGGCGTTCGCGATATTTGGTGACGCCGGCGGCCTCTTCGAGAAAGCCACGTACGTCTTCCGGGCGAGCCTCGATGAGGCGCGAGATCATGCCTTGCTCGATGATCGCGTAGGCGCGTGGGCCCAGGCCGGTACCGAGGAAAAGATCGACCACGTCCTTGCGTCGTACCTGCGTGTTGTTGATGTGGTAACTGGAATTGCCGCTACGATCGAGAACGCGTTTGACTGCGATCTCACTGTAGCGTGACCACGCGCCCTGAGCGCGCCCCTGGCTGTTGTCAAACACCAGTTCGACCGAGGCGCGTTGGACGGGCTTGCGTGTGGTCGAGCCGTTGAAAATGACATCCTGCATCGAGCCGCCGCGCAATGCGCTTGCGCGCATCTCGCCGAGCACCCAGCGGACGGCGTCGATCACATTGGATTTTCCGCAGCCATTGGGGCCAACAATGCCCACGAGGGGGCCCGGCATGACGATCGTCGTCGGATCGACGAAGGTCTTGAAGCCGGCGAGTTTCAGCTTGGTCAGGCGCACGTTTTCGGGCTTGGAAGCAGGTCCGGGCGACAAGCGCAGCATGATAACATTGCCCGCCTTGTCCATTGCACGTCAGACATGTTACGCAATGCATTTGCCATCACATTACGACATACTCAGTGAATCCCGATCTTAACCGCCTTCATCCGTATCCGTTCGAAAAACTCCGCACCCTGCTCGAAGGAGTGACGCCGGCCGCTGTGACGCCGATCCGGTTATCAATTGGTGAGCCACGCCACGCTACACCGGCTTTTATCCGCGAGACGCTGGCCGCAAACCTGGACGGGCTGGCGGTCTATCCAACCACTCAGGGTACCGACGCACTGCGCGACGCGATTGCCGGCTGGTTGGGACGACGTTACGGATTGGAGCAAATCTGCCCCCGCACGCAAGTATTGCCGGTAACCGGTACGCGCGAGGCGCTGTTTGCGTTTGCGCAGTGTGTAATCGATGCCACGCAACCGGCGAAAGTCGTGAGCCCGAATCCGTTCTACCAGATCTACGAGGGCGCGGCCCTGCTCGCCGGGGCCGAGGTAGTGTATCTGAACAGCCTGCCGGACAATGACTTTGCCTTCGATCTTGATGCGCTCTCTGAGGCCGTTTTGCGCGATGTGCAATTGGTCTATGTGTGCTCGCCGGGCAATCCGACCGGACGCGTGGTAACGGTGGCCGAGTGGCAACGACTGTTTGAACTGTCCGATCGCTACGGCTTCGTCATCGCTTCTGACGAATGCTATTCCGAAATTTATCCGGACGAGGCGGCGCCGCCGGTTGGCGCACTGCAGGCCGCGCTGCACGTGGGCCGTACGGATTTTCGCAACATCGTGATGTTCTCCAGCCTGTCGAAGCGCTCCAACGTACCCGGCCTGCGTTCCGGTTTCGTTGCGGGCGATGCGGCGCTGATCCGGGCCTTTCATGCGTATCGCACCTATCATGGTTGCGCGATGAGCACGGCGGTTCAGGCCGCTTCGGTGGCTGCGTGGAACGATGAGCGGCATGTTGAGGAAAATCGTCGTCTGTATCGCGAGAAATTTGCCGTCGTCACACCGATGCTCGCACCGCATCTTGGGGTGAGCCTCCCCGATGCCGGTTTTTATCTGTGGGCCCGCACACCCATCCCCGATACTGAATTCGCCCGTCGGCTGGTCGCCGAATATAATGTCACGGTCCTGCCGGGCAGCCTCCTTGCTCGTGAATCTGGCGGCATCAACCCTGGTGCGGACTTTGTTCGCATTGCCTTGGTGGCCGAGCCCGCTGAATGCATCGAAGGCGTCGAGCGTATTGCCTCGTTGTGTCGCTCCCTGTAACCCCGCAACTGATAAACGGAAACTCCATGCAAGCGTTGCAAAAAACCATCGACAACGCCTTTGAGGCGCGCGCCAATCTTTCTCCCTCTACGGCTTCGAATGAAGTGCGTGATGCAGTCGCTCAAGTGATCACGGGGCTGGATAACGGCACGTTGCGTGTGGCGGAAAAGCGTAACGGCGAATGGATCGTCAACCAATGGGTCAAGAAAGCCGTACTGATTTCCTTCCGCCTGGCGGACAATGAAGTCATGCCGGGTGCTTCCACGCAATATTTCGACAAGGTTCCGACCAAATTCGCGGACTACACGCCGGAACAGTTCCGCGAAGGTGGCTTTCGCGTGGTTCCGCCGGCGGTCGCCCGGCGCGGTACGTTCATCGGAAAGAATGTCGTGATGATGCCGTCCTACGTCAATATCGGCGCGTATGTCGGCGATGGAACGATGGTGGATACCTGGGCCACCGTGGGGTCTTGCGCGCAGATCGGCAAGAACGTCCACCTGTCCGGTGGTGTGGGCATTGGGGGTGTGCTGGAGCCGATTCAGGCCGGTCCGGTCATCATCGAAGACAACGTGTTTGTCGGTGCGCGTTCGGAAATCGTCGAAGGCGTGGTCGTGGAGGAAAATGCGGTGATCTCGATGGGGGTCTATATCGGTCAGAGCACGCGCATTTATGACCGCGAGAGCGGTGAAGTGCATTACGGCCGCGTGCCAGCCGGTTCGGTGGTGGTGCCGGGCAATCTGCCTTCTGCAGACGGCAAATACAGCCTGTATTGCGCGGTGATCGTGAAGAAAGTTGACGCGAAAACCCGTTCCAAAACGGGTATCAACGAATTGCTGCGCGGCGTCTGACGCCGGTGGCTTGGCCGGGGGGCACCCCCGGATCTGTGAGGAGCGTGTTCGGGATGATTTTCGACAAGTTGTTCCAGCTGATGGCCGAGAAGCAGGCGTCCGATCTTTACGTGAGTGCGGGTACGCCGATTCACATGAAGGTTGAAGGCATTACGGTGCCGGTCAATCAACAAGTCATGGAACCGGGCATGATCCGGAAAATGGCAGAGGAATTGCTCACCCCCGAGCAGTTCGCGCGGTTCGATTCCGAGCGCGAATTCAACACTTCCTGCGGTTCGTCCGAATTGGGAAACTTCCGCATCAATTTGTTCTGGCAGCGCCACAGCATTGCGATTGTCGTACGGTATATCCCGACGAATATCCCTACCATCGAAACGCTCGGTCTGCCTGCCACCCTGGCGGATGTGGTGCTTGAAAAGAACGGTTTGGTGTTGGTGGTCGGCTCCACCGGGTCGGGTAAATCAACCACCTTGGCCTCGATGGTGGAACATCGGAATCAGAATAGAACGGGCCACATTCTCACCGTCGAAGATCCGATTGAATTTCTTTTTCAGCACGGAAAGTCTGTCGTCAACCAGCGCGAAATCGGTGTCGATACTCGTGACTGGGGCGAAGCGTTGCGCAATGCCATGCGGCAGGCGCCGGACTGCATTCTGATCGGCGAAATCCGCGATCGTGAAACCATGCAGGCGGCGCTGGCGTATTCGCAGACCGGTCACCTGTGTCTCGGTACCTTGCACGCGAACAATGCGTACCATGCGCTGAACCGCATCGTGAATTTTTTCCCGCTCGACAACCGTTCCCTGTTGCATCTGGATCTCGCAGTGGCGCTCAGGTGTATCGTCTCGCAGCGGCTTGTACGCGGCCCGAACGGTGAGCGCATGCCTGCAGTGGAAGTGTTGATGAATTCGCGCCATATCGCCGAGTTGATTGAAACGGGCGATTTCAATGCTGTCAAAGAGGCCATGGAGCAAAGCCTGTCGCCGGGCTCTCAGACGTTCGAGCAAGATCTTTATCGCATGTATCGCAATCAATCCATCACGCTCAACGAAGCGTTGAACAACGCTGATTCAGCCACCAATCTGCATTGGATCATCAACAATTCCGACTCCCGAACCGAGCCCAGAAAGGCGTCTGCCCGAACCACCGCGAGTGAGACGTCGTTCAGGAATTTTGCATTGAATACCGGGGATTCGTAACGCTGCCGCGCAGTGCGGCCAACCTTTTGATACTGCATCGTTCGGCATGGCTGGGCTGCGGTTTCCGTACAACATCAAAGTCTGATGCCTGACTACTCACCTACTCTTGCGCTCGCCCGCGATTTGATCGCCCGCCCATCGGTCACTCCCGAAGATAAGGGCTGTCTTGAACTCCTCTCCAAGCGGCTTGCACCACTCGGTTTTTCCATTGAACGCATCGATACGGGTGGCGTCTCCAATCTATGGGCGCGCCGGGGCACGCAAGCGCCCGTGTTGGCGTTTGCCGGACATACGGATGTGGTGCCCGCGGGTCCGCTCGAGCAGTGGGATTCCAACCCTTTCGAGCCTGTCATTCGCGACGGAAAGCTGTACGGGCGCGGCGCGGCGGACATGAAAACCTCGCTTGCAGCTTTCGTCACCGCGATTGAGGCGTTTCTTGCAGAGCATCCCGATCACGTCGGCTCCATCGCCCTTCTGCTGACTTCCGATGAGGAAGGGATCGCCACTCACGGCACGGTCAAGGTGGTCGAGGCGCTCGCCGAACGCGATGAGAAGATCGATTACTGCATCGTCGGAGAGCCGACGTCGGTCAAGCATCTGGGTGACATGATCAAGAATGGCCGTCGCGGCTCCCTCTCCGGAACGCTTTCGGTGCAGGGCAAGCAAGGTCATGTGGCTTATCCGCATCTGGCGAAAAACCCGATTCACAGCCTCGCGCCCGCGCTTGCCGAACTCGCCGCTACACATTGGGATGACGGCAACGAATTCTTTCCCCCCACCACTTTCCAGGTGTCCAACATCCACGCTGGAACCGGCGCGAACAACGTGATTCCGGGCGACGCCGAAGTCGTATTCAATTTCCGTTTTGCGTCCGTCACAACGGCCGCAGAGCTGAAGCATCGAGTGCACGACATTCTCGACCGTCACGGGGTTGAATACGAACTGTCCTGGCACTTGTCCGGCAATCCCTATCTGACCGGTCGCGGCAAGCTGGTCGCCGCCCTGTCGGGCGCCATCCAGGAGGTGGTGGGGATGGAGACCGAATTGTCGACGACCGGCGGGACGTCCGATGGGCGTTTCATCGCCGCAATCGCGCGCGAAGTGGTCGAGTTCGGGCCGATCAACGCAACCATCCATCAGCTGAACGAATGCGTTCCGGTGGATTCCATAGAACCCCTTTCTGCGATTTACGCTTGCAGCCTGCGTAAACTGCTTGCGAATCAATCATGACCCACGAACCTTTTCATCACGAGCATGACCATGAGCACGATTTCGGTCCGCTCGCCGAACTCATCACCTTGCGTGACTGGCTGCGTTACGCGGTTAGTCGATTCAACCGCGCTGATCTGCATTTCGGGCACGGCTGCAGCGATGCGTACGACGAAGCCGCGTGGCTGTTGCTCCATTCCCTGGCGCTGCCGCTCGATCGTCTGGAGCCCTTTCTGGACGCATCGATTACCGCTGCGGAACGCGAGCAATTGCATGAGATCATTGAACGGCGCGTAACCGAACGCATTCCTTCCGCCTACCTCGTCAACGAAGCCTGGCTGGGAGGTTTCCGCTTCTATGTTGACCCGCGCGCGATTGTGCCGCGTTCGTTTTTTGCGGAGCTGCTGGATGACGGCGGACTGGAACCGTGGCTGCCCTCCGACATGAACAGTGCGCTGGATTTGTGCACCGGCTCCGGTTGCCTTGCGATCCTGATGGCGCACGTCTTTCCCGACGTGGATATCGTGGCCGCGGATCTGTCCGAGGATGCGCTTGCGGTTGCCCAGCGCAATATCGAGGACTACGGCCTCCGCGATCGCATCGAACGGGTCAAGACGGATCTTTTCTCCGCGTTGTCTGACCGTCGTTTCGACTTGATCGTAACGAATCCGCCCTATGTCACGCAGGCCTCCATGGAGGCGCTGCCTGCTGAATACCGGCACGAGCCTCAAATGGCGCTGGCAGCCGGAGAAGACGGTATGGAGATTGTGCGTCGAATCCTCGTCGGAGCGCGCAGTCACCTCACCTCAGACGGCGTACTCGCAGTGGAAGTCGGTCATAACCGCATGCACGTTGAAGCCGCTTTTCCTGATCTGCCGTTGGTCTGGCTGCCCACTTCAGGTGGCAACGACATGGTATTCCTGGTGCAGGCGCAAGATCTGCCTGCGAGCTGAACCATACCGTCTCAAACCTTGCTGAATACGCTTGTGAAAGGCCCCTTATGAGTAGGATTCATGCGGATGTTGTTCTGGTTGGCGGTGGCGTGATGAGCGCCACGCTTGGCACGATGCTGAGCCAACTGGATCCGTCTTTGCAGATCGTGATGGTCGAACGTCTCGACCATGTCGCGCACGAAAGCACCAACGGCTGGAACAATGCCGGTACCGGTCACGCCGGGTATTGCGAACTCAATTACACGCCGAAAACACGCACCAACGACGTGCAGATTGATCGTGCATTGAAGATCAATGCCGAATTCGAAATCAGCTTGCAGTTCTGGAGTTATCTGGTTGAACAGGGTGCACTTCCAGAACCCTCAAATTTCATCAACGCGACGCCTCACCACAGTTTTGTGTGGGGTGAAGACTGCGTGGAATTTCTGCGTAAACGACACGCGAAACTCCGCGCGCATCATCTTTTCCGCGAGATGCAGTTTTCCGAAGATCGGGATGAATTGCACGAATGGATTCCGCTCATCGTGAAAGATGGGATGCGCCATGAGCGCTTTGCCGCGACGCGCGTGGACCACGGCGCAGACGTGGATTTCGGTTCGCTCACGCGCAAACTGGTGAGTCACCTCGAAACTCTGCCCAATTTCAAGCTTCTGCTCGGCCATTCAGTGCAAAAGCTGATGCGGAAAAGCAATGGCCAATGGTCTTTGCATCTGCGTGAATCCGGATCGGGCCGAAAATCCAGTGTCGAGACCCGTTTCGTTTTCCTCGGTGCGGGCGGTGCGGCCCTGCCCTTGCTGCAGAAATCCGGCATTCAGGAAGGACGCGGGTACGGCGGCTTTCCGGTCAGCGGACAATGGCTGGTGTGCCAGAATCCAGAAATCGTCAAACTTCATCACGCCAAGGTCTATGGCCTGCCGGCGCTCGGCGCACCGCCGATGTCGGTGCCCCATTTGGATACCCGGATCATCAACGGCGAGCCAGCGTTATTGTTCGGGCCGTTTGCGGGCTTCACCACGCGTTTTCTCAAACAGAGTTCGCGCCTCGACCTGTTCACCTCGATGCGCGGCAACAATCTGCGCCCCATGGTCTCGGCTGGTCGAAACAACCTGGATCTCACGCGCTACCTCATCAGCGAGGTTTTCCAATCGCATCGCGCACGCATGAATACCTTGCAGGACTTCGTTCCCGATGCGGTGAGCAGTGATTGGACCTTGCGCGTCGCCGGCCAGCGCGTGCAGATCATCAAACAGGACGGTCGGGGCGGCGGAGCATTGAAGTTCGGCACCGAGATTGTCTCTTCGGCCGACGGCAGCCTCGCGGTCCTGCTGGGGGCGTCTCCGGGGGCGTCAACCGCCACCAATGCGATGCTTGAGGTGTTGCAGCGCTGTTTCCCGAAACAGTTGGCAAACACCGATTGGCAGGAGCGCCTGCGCGCGATGATCCCTTCCTGGGGGAATTCTTTGATCGATGATGCGGATTTGCTCGAAAAGGTGCGGAGCCGCACCTTGAGCACGCTCGGTTTACGGCACTGAAATAAAACTTCTGCGGGTTTTAACGCTTGATCTAACGTCAAAGCCCGCAGAAAGGTTTTTCGGATGGATCCGGCAACCGGTGCATCCGAAAGGGTTCAATCGAGTTCGTCAATCCAGGCTTGCTGAATGCCTTCGAGAATGCGCTCGCCGCAGCGGGCCGGATCGTCATCGAATTCGGGCAGTGCCAACACCCAGTCTCGCAGGTCGACGAAGTTGATCTTCAACGGATCAACGTCAGGGTGACGGTCGGCAAGCTGAATCGCGATTTCCTGTACTTCATTCCACTTCATTTCAATGTTCCTCACGAGCCATATTGATGGTGTAGCGTGGAATTTCGATTACCAGCGGCGTGTCACCAACCATTGCCTGGCAAGACAGGCGCGATTGCGCTTCCAGTCCCCAGGCCTTGTCGAGCAGATCTTCTTCATCCTCGGTGGCTTCATTGAGGCTGTCGAAACCTTCGCGGACGATGACGTGACAAGTTGTGCACGCACAGGATTTTTCGCAGGCGTGCTCTATATCTACGTCGTGTTCCAGCAATGTATCGCAAATGCTTTTGCCGGGTTCGCCTTCGATGACTGTGCCTTCGGGACACAGTTCAACATGTGGCAGGATGATGATTTGGGTCATAGGGTGATCTCGTTGACGTTTCGCCCGGCGAGCGCCGAGCGAATGCTCTTGTCCATGCGACGGGCAGCAAATTCGTCCGTCTCTTTGGCCAGTCGTTCGATGCCGGCTTTGATAAGGTTGTGGTCGGTGCTGGTACGCAACTGTTTGAGGTGTTCGATTGCGGCGTCGATCGCGGCACGCTCTTTTTCCGAGAGCAGTTCGCCGTCCGCCTGAAGGGCTTGTTCGACGGATTCAATCACGCGCGCGGCGCCAACCTGTTGTTCGGCCAGCGCACGAGCCGTCATGTCTTCGCCGGCGTGTTCCATGCCTGCGCGCAACATGTCAGCGATTTCCTCGTCAGAGAGGCCGTAAGACGGTTTGACCGCGATGCTGGCTTGTACGCCCGAAGACAGTTCCTGGGCGGAGACAGACAGCAGCCCGTCCGCGTCGACCTGGAAGGTCACGCGAATACGCGCAGCCCCGGCAGCCATCGGTGGAATGCCACGCAGTTCGAAGCGAGCGAGCGAGCGGCAATCGGAAACCAATTCACGTTCGCCCTGTACCACATGGATGGCCATGGCGGTCTGGCCATCTTTGAACGTTGTGAATTCCTGCGCACGCGCGATGGGCAACGTAGCGTTGCGCGGCACAATGCGTTCCACCAGTTCGCCCATGGTTTCGATACCGAGCGAGAGCGGGATCACGTCAAGCAACAACCAATCTTCATCCTCGCCTCGGTTGCCGGCCAGCACGTTGGCTTGAATGGCTGCGCCCATTGCAACGACGCGGTCCGGGTCGAGATTGTTCAGCGGTTCGCAACCGAAGTAATCCCCCACCGCGCGTTGGATGGTCGGCATGCGCGTAGCGCCGCCCACCATGACGACGCCTTTGACGTCTTCGGGCGTGAGACCGGCGTCGCGCAAGGCCTTGCGTACCGGCGAAAGGGTTTTTCGAACGAGGTCCGCTGTAATCTCCTCGAACTGCGTGCGCGTCAGCTTGAGGTCGATCTCTTCACCTGAAGACAGCACTGCATGCAGGCGAGTCTGTTCGTTTCTGGAGAGCGCTTCTTTGGCGCTGCGGGCACGTTGCAACAGCAAGCGCTCGTCACTGTCCTGTGCAATGCTTACACCTGCGGTGTCGACGGCCCAGGTGTAGATTCGGTGGTCGAAATCATCGCCTCCCAGCGCACTGTTTCCGCTGGTGGCGAGCACCTCGAAGATGCCGCGTGAAAGCTTGAGTACCGAAATGTCGAAGGTGCCGCCGCCCAGATCGTAGACGGCGTAGACGCCTTCGGCGCCCTCATCCAGACCGTAGGCAACGGCTGCAGCGGTGGGCTCGTTGAGCAGACGCAGAACTTCGAGGTTGGCCAAACGCGCCGCGTCTTTGGTGGCTTGGCGCTGAGCGTCGTCGAAATACGCCGGCACGGTGATGACCGCACCCGTGAGCTTGCCGCCGAGACTGTCTTCGGCGCGCTGAGCGAGCTTTTTCAGAATTTCGGCGGAAATTTCAACCGGGCTTTTCACCCCTTGCACGGTACGGATGCGAACCATGCCCTCGCCTTCGACGAAATCGTAGGTGTGTTCGCCTTCGTAGGTGACATCCTCCAGACCGCGTCCCATGAAGCGCTTGACCGAAGCGATGGTGTTGCGCGGATCTGCGACAGCAGACTTCAGCGCATCGGCGCCTACGGCGATCTCTCCATCGGGCAGATAGCGCACCACCGACGGAAGTAACATCTCGCCCTGCTCGTCCGTCAGGCATTCGGTCTGGCCGCTGCGGACGGTCGCAACAAGCGAGTTGGTGGTGCCAAGATCGATACCGGCGGCGAGTCGATGTTTGTGTGGCTCAGGTGACAGGCCAGGTTCGGAAATCTGTAGTAATGCCATTCGTTTAATTGTCCAGCGCCTCGAGGGCGTCGTCGATTTCGTGCTGGAGTTTGTCGAGGAACATCAGACGGCGGGAGGTTTCGGCTGCATCCTCCCAGGCTTGTTCATCGTCTATCTGTTTTTTCAGGATATTGAGCAGGTCGCGTGTCTGGCCGCGTAAACGTTGATGCAAGTGCTCCAGCTCGCTCGCGTCGGAGGTGGCCTCCTCCACCGCTTCACGCCATTCCATCTGTTCCATCAGGAATTCGGGGGCCATCACGGTGTTGGTTTCGGCACCGGTGTCGATGCCGGCCAACTCGATCAGGTAACGCGCCCGCGCCAGTGGATTGCGCAGCGTACGAAAGCCTTCGTTGACGCGAATCGCCCATTGCATGGCACGCCGTTTATCGCCATCCGGTAGATGAGCGTGACGATCAGGATGAACGCGCGTGTGGAGTTCGTGATAGGCCTGTTCAAGCGCAGCTTCGTCAATGCAGAAGCTGCGCTTCAGGCCAAACAGTGCGAAGAAATCCTGCTGTAGGTCACCGTTCATCACGAATCAGATGTTGAAGCTTTCGCCACAACCGCATTCGTCCTTGACGTTGGGGTTGTTGAACTTGAAGCCTTCGTTCAAGCCCTCCCGCCCGAAATCCAGCTGGGTACCATCGAGGTACGGCAAGCTTTTCGGGTCAACGGTAACGCTCACGCCATGGCTTTCGAAAACGATGTCTTCAGGCTGGAATTCGTCTACGAATTCCAGCTTGTAGGCCATGCCGGAACAGCCACTGGTTTGTACACCGAGACGGATGCCCACCCCCTTGCCTCTTTTGGCGAGGAAATTGCTGACGTGCTGGGCAGCCTTCTCGCTGAGCGTAACGCCCTTGGCAGCAACCGTGCTCATATCTCAGCCCTCGTGTTTCTTCTTGTAGTCGGCGATCGCGGCCTTGATGGCATCTTCAGCAAGGATCGAGCAGTGAATTTTCACTGGCGGCAAGGCAAGTTCTTCCGCGATCTGGGTGTTCTTGATGTTCAGGGCCTCGTCGACCGTCTTGCCCTTGACCCATTCGGTCACGAGGGAGCTTGACGCAATCGCCGAACCACACCCGTAGGTTTTGAACTTGGCATCTTCGATCATGCCGTTTGCACCGACCTGAATCTGCAATTTCATGACGTCGCCACAGGCCGGGGCGCCCACCATGCCGGTACCTACGCCTTCGCTGTTCTTGTCGAGCGAACCGACGTTACGAGGGTTTTCGTAATGGTCGAGAAGTTTTTCGCTATATGCCATGTCTTTCTCCTGGTAAGCGGGGGGCCTTAGTGGGCCGCCCATTGTACGGTATTGAGGTCAACGCCTTCCTGGACCATTTCCCACAGCGGGGATAGATCACGCAATTTTCCGATGCGTTGCTTGAGGAGGTCGATGGTGTAATCGACTTCTTCTTCGGTCGTGAAACGGCCGATCGTGAAACGGATCGAGCTGTGTGCGAGTTCGTCGTCACGGCCCAGTGCGCGCAGCACGTAGGACGGCTCCAGACTGGCGGACGTGCAGGCCGAGCCGGAAGAGACCGCAATGTTCTTGACGGCCATGATGAGCGATTCACCTTCGACGTAGGCGAAGGAAATATTCAGGTTGTGCGCGACGCGGTGTTCCATGTCGCCGTTCACATAAACGGCTTCCATCTCCTCAAAGCCCGCGAGAAGGCGGTCACGCAGGGCGCGGATGCGCTCGTTCTCGGCTTCCATTTCAAGCCGTGCGATACGGAACGCCTCGCCCATGCCAACGATCTGGTGGGTGGGCAGCGTGCCCGAGCGCAGACCGCGTTCATGACCACCGCCGTGCATTTGCGCTTCGAGGCGCACACGCGGCTTGCGACGCACGTACAACGCACCGATGCCTTTCGGGCCATAGACCTTGTGGGCTGAGAACGACATCAGGTCGACTTTCAACTCTTGCAAGTCGATTTTGACCTTGCCGCTGGCTTGCGCGGCATCCACGTGGAACACGATGCCCTTTTCGCGACAGATTTCGCCGATTTCCGCGATCGGCTGAATGACGCCGATTTCGTTATTTACGAACATGATCGACACCAGCGAAGTGTCCGGGCGGATTGCAGCCTTGAAAGCTTCCAGGTCGATCAGCCCGTTTTCCTGCACGTCGAGATAGGTGGCTTCAAAACCCTGGCGCTCCATTTCACGCACCGGGTCCAGTACCGCCTTGTGTTCGGTCTTGACGGTAATGATGTGCTTGCCTTTGCCCTTGTAGAACTGCGCCGCCCCCTTGATTGCGAGGTTGTTCGATTCGGTCGCACCAGAGGTCCAGATGATCTCGCGCGGATCGGCGTTGATCAGGGCGGCCACGTCGGCACGCGCATCCTCGACCGCTTTTTCGGCATCCCAGCCGAAAGAGTGCGAACGGCTCGCCGGGTTGCCGAACTGTTCGGTAAGCCACGGAATCATCTTTTCCGCGACGCGCGGATCGACCGGGGTGGTGGCCGAGTAATCGAGATAGAGCGGGAACTTCATTATGTGTCTCTCCAGAAAAAACCTGTGTATTGCTTTCAGGCCGCAATCGCGGCCAGCTTTCTCAATTCTTTGACCTGCTGAGCGAAGGTTCGTGCGAAATGTTCCACATTTTCACGGGTCGTCGTCGGGCCGAGGCTGACGCGAATCGCGTTTCGTGCGAAGCGTTCCTCCACGGCCATGGCGGTCAATGTAGCGGACGGCTCCGGCTGTGCGCTTGAGCACGCGGAACCGCTGGCGCAGGCAAAGCCGGCACGATCGAGCTTGCCAACCAGGGTTTCGCCATCAATTCCTTCGACCGCGAAAAAGCTCGTATTGGGCAAGCGCTCCGCTTCGCCGCCAAAAATCTGTGCGCCCATGCTGACGAGTTGCGCCTCCAGGCTGTCGCGCATGCGCATCAGCTCCTGCTGATCTGTCTTGGCCCGGGCGGCAGCCAGCTCGCACGCCACGCCGAAACCGACAATGGCCGCAACGTTTTCAGTGCCGGAGCGCAAACCCCGCTCCTGCCCGCCTCCCGCGACAAGTGGCGCAATTTCGAGCCGTTTGTCGAGGATCAGCGCACCTGAACCGATCGGCCCGCCAATCTTGTGCGAAGACACGGTCAATGCATGAACGCCCAGCGCACGAAAATCGGTTGGAATCTTGCCTAAAGCCTGTACCGCGTCGGTGTGCATCCAAGCGCCGACGGCTTTTGCTTCAGCACTCATCTGTTGCACGGGTTGCAGGACGCCGGTCTCGTTATTCGCCAACATCGTTGAAATCAGGGTGGGACGACGGGCGAGCACGTCCTGCCACGCCGCTTCATCAATGCGTCCTTGCGCATCCACGCCGATTTCGATCACTTCCCAGCCGTTGCGCACCAGCTGTTTGGCAGGCTCGCGCACGCAGGGGTGTTCGATGGCGCTGATTGCGAGAAGACCCGGCTTCATGAATGCGGCCGCGCCTTTTATGAACAGGTTGTTCGCCTCCGACCCACCACTGACGAATACAACTTCAGTGTGGTGAGCACCGACGGAAGCGGCCACACGTGCGCGCGCTTCGTCGATGGCCGCCCGCGCCTGACGCCCGTATTCGTGCCGGCTGGACGCATTGCCAAATCGCGCGTCGAGCCAAGGCAGCATCGCCTCCCGCACTTCGGGGGCGAGCGGGGACGTGGCGTTCCAGTCGAGATATACGGGGGCAAACATGGATGTCTTCCTCACGCCGTCGCTTCGCGCAGCGAGATGGTCGCGCGGCGACGTACGTCCTTGATTACGTTCACGTCCGGATCGGCTTGCACTTCGCGCTTGACGAGCGCGGACAAGGTTACCGAATCAAGATATTCATACATGCGTTTATTCAGGTTCGACCACAAATCGTGCGTCATGCAGCGGTGCTCATCATGACAATTTTGTTTGCCACCGCATTGCGTGGCGTCGAGCGGCTCGTCGACGGCGACAATGATGTCGGCGACGGTGATCCCATCCATGTCACGCGCAAGATGGTAGCCCCCACCGGGGCCACGCACGCTGGTGACGAGCTTGTAGCGTCGGAGCTTGCCGAAGAGCTGCTCAAGATACGACAGGGAGATTTTCTGGCGTTCCGCGATGCCGGCGAGCGTGACCGGAGCATCAGTATTATGGGATGCGAGGTCGATCATGGCCGTCACTGCGAAACGACCTTTAGTAGTCAGTCTCATGATAAATATGCCGTCCAGGGAATACCTGATTATTTTAGTCGACTATAAATTGCCCCACTAAAGCAGTCAACTATACCGGCCGGCCTAATCCACCATTCTCGATAGCTTCTGCGGATCGAACTGATCATCTTTTTCGATCTCTCCATTGACCGGGATTCCGGCCTTTTGCAGCCGTTCGACGAGTTGATTGAACCGCTTGTCCGTCTCCACGGTGTGATCGAGCAATGCGTGCAGGGCCTTCGTCAGCGGGTCGTCCATGCCGCGTGTGACCCCGTAGGCGGAGAAACCGATTTCCTTGGCTTTGTCTTCACGCATCGTATCGCGCGTGTCGCGCTCTTCCTTGCGCTCGCTCTCCAGAATGCGTGCCGGGTTGCCGACTGCGGTCGCGCCTTTCGGAATCGGCTTGATCACCACCGCGTTCGAGCCAATCTTCGCCCCGTCACCCACTTCGAACCCTCCCAGTATCTTGGCGCCAGCGCCCACCACCACGCCTTTGCCCAGCGTGGGGTGACGCTTTTCACCGCGATAAAGGGAGGTGCCGCCAAGCGTTACAGCCTGGTAAATCGTGCAGTCGTCACCTACCTCGGCGGTTTCGCCAATGACTACGCCCATGCCGTGGTCGATGAACACGCGACGACCGATGACCGCGCCCGGATGGATCTCGATGCCGGTCAAGAAGCGACTGATATGGCTGATGAAACGACCCAGCCAGTAAAGTTTGCGGGACCACGCCCAATGGGCGAGCCGGTGCATCTGCAACGCGTGCAAACCGGGATAGCAGGTCAGCACCTCACCGATCGAGCGCGCGGCGGGGTCGCGCTCGCGCACGCTGGCAAGGTCTTCACGCAATCGGCTGAACATGGGTGTTTCTCCCGGCAGGTCCGCCACCCGCGGTGTCGGACGTATTTATTTCAATAGCCGAGCATTTTAATCAAGTTTACGCTGCAATGCAGCTAGCAGACCGCGCAGGATGTTGATTTCTTCTCGCTCAAGGCGGATGCGGCCGAACATTCGACGGATGCGCGGCAACAGACGACGAGACGTGGCCGGATCGTAAAATTCTGCCGCGCGCATGACGGCTTCGAGATGGTTGTGAAAACCTTCGATCTCTTCGTGGCGCGCGAGATCGGCGGCCGCTTCGGGCAGTTTGGGGTCGAGCGCCGCAAGCCGTGCCTCATAACACAGCAATTGAACGGCCGAGGCGAGGTTGAGGGAAGAATAGTCCGGGTTCGTGGCAATCGTCACCGGCTGAGTGCACAGCGCGACTTCGTGATTGGTCAAACCAGAGGATTCGGTGCCGAAGACCAATGCGACCTCTCCGGCCCTCGCCTGCTGCAGGAGTGCAGGTGCGAGCTCGCGCGGCTGAACGGGCGCCACGGACAATTCCCGTCTGCGTGCAGTCAGTGCTGCGGACATTACCGTACCCTCCAACGCCGCTTCAAGCGTTGGCACGATCCGCGCAGCGTGGAGTACGTCGAGCGCGCCGGAAGCGCGCGCATCGGCAACCGGATCCGGGAAAGCCGCCGGATCCACCAAAACGAGCCGTGACATGCCCATGGTTTTCATCGCGCGCGCGGTCGCACCGATATTGCCGGGGTGGCTGGTCCGCACGAGTATTACGCGGACGCGATCTAAAATGCCGGGATCGGACATGAATAAGAGGCCTAGAACGGGTAAAATGCACGGCTTGTTGATTTCATCCTGCGTGGGCCCGGCGTGATTGCAGGCGACCCGCACACCAGCCGAGACACTCCAGAATGCAACCGATCCTGAATAACGCCGTCAAAGCAGTCCGTCGAGCCGCAAGCATCATCAACCGGGCTGCTACGCAACTCGATCTTGTCACCGTGCAGACCAAGTCGCATAACGATTTCGTGACTGAGGTCGATCGCGCAGCAGAGGCGGCGATCATTGGCGTGTTGCGTGAGACCTACCCGGATCATGCGATTCTAGCAGAGGAATCCGGCCTTTCCGGCGGTGAAAGTGAGTATTGCTGGATCATTGATCCGCTGGACGGAACGACTAATTTCATTCACGATTTTCCGCAATACGCGATTTCGGTCGCGCTGGCCAGAAACAACGTTGTCGAGCACGGAGTGGTCTATGATCCGGTCCGCAATGAGCTGTTCACCGCATCCAAAGGCTCCGGCGCTTTTCTCAACGATCGTCGTATCCGCGTATCCAAACGCACCCGCCTGTCTGACGCGTTGATCGGAACCGGTTTCCCGTTCAGCCAGAACGAACACCTTGAAGCCTATATCAACACTTTCCGTGAGCTCGCCACCCATACCGCCGGGATGCGTCGTCCGGGTGCGGCCGCGCTGGATCTGGCATGGCTCGCAGCAGGCCGGGTAGACGGTTTCTGGGAATTTGGCCTGCAACCGTGGGACATGGCGGCCGGCGCGCTGCTGGTGCAGGAAGCCGGCGGCCTGGTTTCGGATTTCGCCGGTGAAAGCAATTATCTTGAAAGTGGTCGTTGCATCGCCGGGACACCGAAAATCTTCGGGCAATTGCTGCCGATTGTGCAAAAACACATGGGCAGCAAGTGAATTCATAAAGCGACCTGGCACGGGCCACGACGCCTTTCGATTTGAAAGGCGCTCACAACAACCAGCATGGCCAGATTCTTAGTAGCGGTGTCTAACCTGTCGGAAGACGGCAGGGCCGGCACCCTGCAACAGCTGGATTTGTTTGTCTGACCACGAATTCTTCGCCTACGGTTCACAATGACGCGAGAACGCGAGAACGCGAGAACGCGAGAACGCGTATCATTGTTTGATCTGAGGTCCGCAATGTAGGCGCGATTGCCTTCTGTTCTGCGGCCTTTACCTGCGCAACCGTCGCCGGATCGATACTGGCGTCGCGTTGCGTACGGAGTGCTTCCCACGCGACAATGACGCCCGCACGCAACCGGGTCGGTGTCGGCCGTTCATCGGTGGCCGCGCCGTTCGCCGGGCTTTTGCAGCGATACACCCAGATCTTGAGACGGGCGCGCGGCTTCAATCGTCACGCATCAGGACATTTGGGCCGCTCGCCGGGCTTCAAAGCTGGGTTGAGGCGTTCAATGCTCCATCCGAGCGGCATTTTATACAGGTCGTTTTCACACAAAGGTTTATGAGCGAATCCGGTCAAACTCACACCCCGATGATGCAACAGTACCTTCAGCTGAAGGCACAGCATCCCGATATCTTGCTGTTCTATCGGATGGGAGATTTCTACGAACTGTTCTTTGAGGATGCCGAAAAAGCCGCGCGTCTGCTCGATATCACCCTGACTGCGAGAGGAAAAAGCAGCGGTGCGCCGATCCCCATGGCGGGTATCCCCTTTCATGCGGTCGAGCAATATCTTGCACGTCTGGTGAAACTTGGCGAGTCGGTCGTGATCGCCGAACAGATCGGCGAGCCGGGTGCGACCAAAGGGCCGATGGAGCGCGCCGTTAGCCGCATTGTCACGCCGGGCACGCTGACCGACGCGGCCTTGCTGGATGACCGCAGAGATTCATTGCTGTTGGCGCTGAGCGTGCAGCGCGGCACGCTGGGTCTTGCCTGGCTCAATCTGGCCAACGGTGATTTGCGCGCGCTGGAATGTCCGGCCGAACAGCTGCAAAGCCAATTCGAGCGTCTGCGCCCGGCCGAAGTGCTGATTCCGGATGGTCTTTCGCTGCCGTTGCTTGATTCACTTTCGACCGCAGTGCGTCGCTTGCCCGATTGGCAATTCGATGCTGGCAATGGTGAGCGGATGCTCACCAAACATTTCGGCACGCAGGATCTGGCCGGCTTTGGAGCGGAGGGACTGTCTACAGCGCTCGCTGCGTTGGCGGCCTTGTTCGACTATGCGCGCGGCACCCAGCGTCAGGCGTTGGAACACGTCACCTCGCTGGCCGTAGAGCCGGAAGCGGCCTATTTGCGTCTTGATGCGGCGACGCGACGTAATCTTGAACTGACCGAAACCTTGCGCGGCGAAGCTTCGCCCACCCTGCTCTCGTTGCTCGATTGTTGTGCGACAAGCATGGGAACACGTTGGCTGCGTCATGCCTTGCATCATCCCTTGCGTGATCGTGAGCAAGCCGCCGCGCGTCATGCGGTGGTGGCGGATCTGGTGGGTGATGGGGATGACCGGCGTTTGCGCGAAATTCGCACCACTTTACGCGGCATCGCCGACGTGGACCGCATTGCGGCGCGGGTGGCCCTGCGTAGCGCCCGTCCTCGTGACCTGTCCTCGCTGCGTGAGAGCCTGGCGATCTTGCCCGCGCTCCAGGCTGCGATTGGGGCGAGCCATGCGCCACTGTTGATGGAGCTTCATGCGGAAATTGCGCAACCCGAAGCAGCCTATGCATTGCTCGTCCGCGCACTTGCGGAGGAACCCGCCGTCGCCGTGCGCGACGGCGGTGTGATCGCACAGGGTTTTGATGCCGAACTGGATGAGCTGCGCGATATTCAGAGCAACTGCGGCGCATTTCTGATGCAGCTTGAAGCGCGCGAACGCGAACGCACGAATATTTCCACCCTGAAGGTGGAATACAACCGCGTACATGGTTTCTACATCGAAATCAGTCGCATCCATGCCGACAAGGTGCCCGACGATTATCGCCGTCGTCAGACGCTGAAAAATGTCGAGCGCTACAGCACTCCGGAGCTGAAAACCTTTGAAGAAAAGGCATTGTCCGCGCAAGACCGTGCGCTGGCGCGCGAGAAAATGCTTTTCGAAGAACTGCTGGAGTCGCTTGCGGTGGAAATTCCGGCATTGCAGCGTATCGGGCGCGCCCTCGCCTTGCTCGACGGTCTGGGCGCTTTTGCCGAAACCGCGTTGTGCCGCAACTATAGCCGGCCGGAATTTGTTGATCAGCCCGGCATGGAAATTGAACGCGCCCGTCATCCGGTGGTGGAGCGGGAGGTCGAAAATTTCATCGCCAATGATTGCCGGCTCGGCAGCACGCGTCGGATGCAGATGATTACTGGCCCGAACATGGGCGGCAAATCGACCTACATGCGCCAGGTTGCCTTGATTGTGCTGCTGGCCCATGTCGGTTCTTTCGTACCCGCTGATGCGGCACGGATTGGGCCGATCGATGCGATTTTCACCCGCATCGGCGCATCCGACGATCTTGCGTCGGGCCGGTCGACTTTCATGGTCGAGATGACCGAGGCTGCATCGATTCTGCATGGCGCGACCGAAAACAGTCTGGTGTTGATGGATGAAATCGGTCGCGGCACTTCAACCTTCGACGGCCTTGCCCTGGCCTTTTCGATCGCTCGGCATCTGTTGGCAAAAAACAAGTGTCTGACCCTGTTTGCGACGCATTACTTCGAATTGACCCAATTGCACGCCGAATTTCCGGAATGCGTAAACGTCCATCTTGATGCGGTTGAGCATGGGCACCGTATCGTTTTTCTGCACGCCGTCGAGGAAGGCCCGGCGAGCCAAAGTTACGGCATCGAGGTGGCGGCCCTGGCCGGGGTGCCGGCTTCCGTCATCCGCGAGGCGCGGAAGCGTCTGCGCGCGCTGGAAAACCGCGCAGGCGATTATGGTGGCCCGCAGCCGGATCTGTTCGCCACGACTGTGGACGATGAGCCGGAGCCGCTGTCGCATCCAGCGCTGAGCGCACTCGATGAAATCGACCCAGACAGCCTCAGCCCGCGCGAAGCGCTGGAGCGCTTGTATCTACTCAAGCGGATGCTTTGATGTCTTTCAGCATTGATATCAGCGAAGAGCGTGGCGTCCGCCAGCTGTATTTCGGCTCGGAATGGGTTCAGGGCGCCATGCGCGTACGTGATCCCTATGCGCTGGAATTGCAATATACCCGTGACATGTTGACCGGGCTGCTGCTGCGAGCGGAAGACTGGCCGCGCGAAGCGCTGGTGATCGGCCTCGGTGCGGCCTCGTTGACGAAATTCATCTACCGGCATTGCCCGCAAACACGTCAGACGACCGTCGAAATCGACCCGCGTGTGTTCGCCGCAGCGCGACAGTTTTTCAAATTGCCCCCGCCTGACGAGCGTCTCTCAATTGAGATCGAGGACGGAGCGGTGTTCGTCAAGCAGACCTCAACTTCCTTCGATCTGATTCTTGTCGATGGCTATGACGCTGAAGCCAAAACCGGCGCGCTCGACACGCTGGAGTTTTATGCCGCAGCGCGCGAAAAGCTTTCAGATCAAGGCCTGATGTCGATGAACCTGTTCGGTGATTTTCGCGGCTTTGAAGCGAACCTTGCACGTATTCGTGAGGTTTTCGGCGACCGCGTACTGGCTCTGCCGCCCAGCCCCAGCGGCAATGTCATCGTGCTTGCCGCAGTGGGCGATGCGATTGAATTGCCTGTAGACGCTTTGCACGATCGCGCAGAGCGGCTGCGGCAACGCACGGGGCTCGATCTTCGATCAACGCTTGTCAGGCTGGAACAGGACCATCGCGTGCAGTGGGGAAGTCTGCTGCTTTAGAAAGCGCGCGCCTGGCGCGCCTACGAAGCGTCGGGTTTGGCTATCCACAGGCAGTGGCCGGCTTGGGAGACAATCTCTTCCAGCATTTCCTGATGCGTGGAAAGTTCGTCTTCAGATGCGCGCAGCACTTTTAACGGCGGACGTTTCGTGTCAAGGGTTGCTGCGGGTTTCAGACCTTGACCCTTTTCGTCGTCCAGTGCGATGGCGAGCATCTCCTGGCCGCGGGTCATGGCAAGATAGACCTCGGCAAGAATTTCGGCATCGAGCAAGGCGCCGTGCAGGGTGCGGCTGGAGTTGTCGATTTCGTAACGGCCGCACAGTGCGTCCAGCGAAGCTTTCTTGCCCGGGTTCTGTTCTTTGGCCAGCTTGAGGGTGTCAATCACGCCCGTGCAGATTTCCGCCAACGGCGGATGGCCGGCCAGGGATAGTTCATAATCGAGAAAGCCGACGTCAAACGGTGCGTTGTGAATGACCAGTTCGGCGTCGCGCACAAAATCTATAAACGCTTCTGCCTGGTCGGCAAACTTCGGCTTGTCGGCAAGAAAGTCCAGGCTGATGCCGTGCACCGCTTCCGCTTCTGCGTCGATGGCACGCTCGGGATGGATATAGACGTGGTAATGGCGGCCGGTCAGGCTGCGATGAAGCATTTCCACGCAGCCAATTTCGAGCACCCGGTGGCCGTTACGCCAATCCAGGCCGGTTGTTTCAGTATCGAGGATGATCTGTCGCATGGGTCTCAGCTTCGTTGCTCTTCAACACCCCGCCGAGCAAGGCTGTCGGCGCGTTCATTCTCCACATGGCCCGCGTGCCCCTTGATCCAGAGCCATTCGATTACGTGCTGACTCGCAGCCTGATCGAGCGTTTTCCACAGGTCCACATTCTTTACGGGGGCCTTTGCAGCCGTTTTCCATCCTCTAGCCTTCCAGCCGTGGATCCACTCGGAGATGCCCTTCTGGACATACTGGCTATCGGTATGCACGCGCACCTGTGCCGGGCGCTTGAGCAGTTCGAGCGCGCGGATCACGGCGAGCAGTTCCATCCGGTTGTTGGTGGTGACTGATTCGCCCCCCCAAATTTCCTTTTCGTGCGTGCCGGAACGCAAAATTGCGCCCCACCCGCCCGGCCCCGGATTGCCGCTGCATGCGCCGTCGGTATAAATATCTACGATTTGTTTTTCCTGCATGAAATTTCTGTTTCCGGTTTCTGTTCTTTGTATACGCCCGTGCTTACATTTGATCGACGTTGCGCGGCAGGTGCCAGCTTGCCCACCCGCTGTTTCTGCCACCTTGGCTTGATCAGACGCATGCCGTGTACCCGCTTGATGCCGTGGAGTACAAAGCAACTGCCACATATCGGCCACCAACGCGCGCCGGCGCGTTCCATGAATTGCCAACGGTCCAACCATTTTTTACTGAGCACCGGCGGTACGTGACAGCCAAAGCTCGCGGCCGGAGTTTCGAAACCAAGCAGTGTAAGCCAGTCACGCATGCGAAGTGCCGAATAATAATGCCCGCCCCACGGCCACACGGCAGCGCGACGTGTGAAGACGTTCCGCAGGCCGAACAGGCTGAAAGGATTGAAGGCCGTGATCACGAGACTGCCCTCGGGCACCAGAACCCGCTCGACCTCACGCAGAATCTGGTGGGGGTGACGCGAAAATTCAAGTACATGCGGCAACACCACCAGATCGAGGCTGGCAGTTGCAATCGGCAAGGCTTCGGCATTCGCGTACACTTTGGGAGGGGTGCGCAGCAGATCGGGTCCGAGTATGAAACGGTGCGCGATGCGGCTCGAACGCAGCAGTTCATGATCTGGCAGACCCACCTGCATTGCGTTATAACCGAAAACGTCTGACACGATGGCGTCGATGCGCGCTTGCTCCCAACGCAGAATGTATTGCCCCTGCGTTCCCGAGAACCATTCCGAAAGGCTTGTATTGAGGATGTCCATTCACGCTTCCGGCTCTGCCGATCTCGAAGTCCTGCCGCTTCCGGCATTCAACGACAATTACATCTGGGTGCTCGTACGCGACCGCAAGGTTGCCGTGGTCGACCCCGGCGATGCAACGGTGGTGGAGGATTTCCTCGCTCGTACGGGCTTTCACCTTACCGCAATTCTGATTACGCATCATCACACCGATCATACCGGCGGCATCCATGCACTCACCGAGCGCCATGCCGTTCCAGTGTTCGGCCCTGCCGCCGCGAATATCAGCGGGGTCACCGTCGGAGTGAGCGAGGGCGATCAGGTCGCGCTGCCTGAGCACGCGTTGTCGCTGACCGTACTGGAAGTGCCGGGCCATACGAAAACGCATATCGCTTTTTACGCTCCCGGTCTGCTCTTTCCCGGCGACACTCTCTTCTCCGCCGGTTGCGGACGGGTGCTGGGGGGGACGATCGAACAGTTGCATCGTTCGCTCGAGCGCCTGAAAACCCTGCCCGGCGACAGCCGTGTGTACGGCGGCCATGAGTACACGCTCGCCAATCTGCGTTTTGCGCGCGCGGCCGAACCGGACAACCCTGAACGCGATGCCTGGTTTGCTCATTGCGAACGTCTGCGCGCAGAAAACAAACCCACCCTGCCCAGCACGATGGATCAGGAAGTGTTGATCAACCCCTTCTTGCGTACGGACTCGCCTGAAATTCTTGCCTCACTGGAGCGTCACACGGGCAAGAGACCGCATGATTCGCAGGCGTGTTTCAGTGCGCTGCGCGCATGGAAAGATGTGTTCTGAGAAGGTTGCGGCCCAGCGTGAGGGCGGGACACATACGTTGCAAACGCAGCGCTCCCGACACCGAGCGTTTATTTTAAAAAGGCTGCCGAGAGGCAGCCTTTTTTTGGATCAGTGGTGGTGCCCACCCTCGCCGTGCACGTGCCCGTGGGAGATCTCTTCCGGGGTGGCTTTGCGTACCTCGGTGACCTTGCCGTCGAAAATGAGTGACATGCCCGCCAGCGGATGGTTGCCGTCGATGATGATCTTGTCATCGGCAATGTCGGTGATGCGGAAGATCATGTCTTCTTCGCCTTCATCCCCTACCCGCTCAAAAGCCATGCCGATTTCGATATTCTCGGGGAAGACGTCCTTCTCTTCCACCAGCACGAGCTGTTCGTCGTAATCGCCGAAAGCGTCTTCGGGTTGCAGCTTGAGGCGGAAGCTGTCGCCAATGCTCTTGCCTTGCAGAGCTTCCTCGATCGCGGGAAAAATGCCGTCGTAACCGCCGTGCAGATAGACCAACGGATCGCTGCCATCATCGATGGTGGCGCCATCGCTGTCGGTGACGGTGTAGGTGAGCGTGACGACGGTGTCCTTGAGCACTTGCATAAGTATATGTTCCGTTCAAAGTTCTTGAAGTATGCGGAGTACCTCGGCCACATGACCGCGCGGCACCACATTGCGAAAAATTTCCCGAATGATGCCATGTTTATCGATGACAAAGGTACTGCGTATTACACCGGCCCGGAGACTTTCGCCGATTTGGCGCATCCCCCATGCCCCGTAAAGGCGACAGACATCGCAATCTTCGTCTGACAGCAAACGAAGCGACAGGCCATGCTCGTCACGGAATTCGGCATGGGTCGGACAGTCGTCCGGGGTGATGAAAACCGCCTCGCAATCCAGTTCATCGAATTGTTCGGCATGATCACTGAAATCGGTGGCTTGGAGAATACCGCCGGGTGACCGATCCCGCGGATAGAAATGCAATACGACGTGTTTCTGGCTGGTCAGCTCCGCCAGATTGAAGATATCCATGTCCGCATCGGGCAGCACAAACCCCGGGGCCTTCTGGCCTACCTGCAGGGTGGGGTACGCGCGCAGCGCTGATTTGGAGAGCGATGCAGCTTGATTTGCCTGAATGGGTGCCTCGATTCGCATGTTTGGCCTCCGCGCTGAGGGGTTTCTTGTGGCATAGACCAGGATCCGCGGCAGCTCAAGTTGGTAAGGGTGTGCGGGCGATACCCTCCGGCCCAGCATCACGACCTGATAAACTCGTGACAATGCAGCCCCTGACTCCTTCCCTGCCGACAGAGACCGAAGGCGATTTTCGCCGCCGTAAGGCCACCCGTGCTTTATGCGTTTTTCTCATTCTACTGCCGCTGACGGTAGCGCTGTATATTTTCGGCGGCCATCTTTGGGCCAGTATTGCGGCATCCGAAGGAGGCTGGTTCTGGTTCGGGGCAGTGGGTTTGGGCGTGGCAATCGCTTTTTTGCCGTTCGTCACGCTCGCCGCGGGTTGGATGGCAATATGGAACGGCGTGGAAAGCGTGTGGCGGCCGCGGAGCCGGAAGACGCCTTTAATTGACCGTCTGCTCCTGGCAATCGCTTTTGTGGTGTTCTTTTCCCCGGCTCTGGCGTTCGGTGGCATGGCGCTGCAAGCCGTGGTGAGCGGTGCGATCTCTTTTCGTCGTCCGGTGGCGCATGAATACCTGCTCGCAACGGATCCGATCGCTTTTTGGCAAGGTGTAGGGTTTTTGCTGATCGTTGCGGCTGTGCTGGCGTATCCGGCGGTGCAGTACTGGAAAAGCCGACTGAGGCGGACCGGACGGGGTTGAGCGGAATAAAGGTCGGTTAAAGGTCGGTATTCGACCGCAGCCGATACTGACCTTTAACCGATCTTTGCGATGCAAGCGCGAACCGATCAGCGTCCAAGCCAACCGTTGCGTAATGCGGTGTGGGCAGCATCGTGCGTTTGGAACGAAAGTTTCACCACGTTGCGCGGCGGCGCATCCAGGACGACATCAAATTCCATCAGTTCGTCGCGCCGGAAGGCATGAATACGTATCGTATCCCCGGCCTGACGTCGCTCCAGCATGGCGTTCAGGTTGGTGCCGGTGACCTGGATGCCATCGAATGCCACCAGCACGTCACCCGCTGACAGGCCGGCATTTTGTGCCGCGCCATTTTCATACGCGACAGCTATTTTCGGTTCTGCGCCGGGCGCCATGCGGACCCGCAGACCTGGCGCAGTGGAAGCCGCTTGCGTTTGATATTCAACACCGAAAGGCGCGAGCAACGATGCGAGCGGCAGATCAGTCGTGTCATGAACGGCATGCTTGAGCCAATTTGCAATGCGCTCGCCCTC
>DATGNI010000087.1:0-39257 GCA_035306825.1 Azoarcus sp.
AGGATGATCGTCCAGTCATGCAAAAAGATTATCCCTATGCTCTGATCCAGTTTTACGCGACCGCTCCGTACGCGTGTTCCTATCTGCCCGAACGCGAGGCCCGCTCACAAGTGGCCAGCCCGGGGCATCTGATTGATACGCCGATCTACAGCGATCTGGTCCGCAATGGCTTTCGTCGCAGCGGCGTCTTCACCTACCGTCCCCACTGCGATCACTGCAAAGCCTGTGTGCCGGTGCGTATTCCCGTCGCGCGAGCCGAGCTGGATCGCTCACAGCGGCGGGCATGGCGCAAGCACGCCAATCTGATTGCGTGCGAACGACCGCTGGTCTTTGACGAGGAGCATTACGCGTTGTATCAGCGCTATCAGGCTGCGCGGCATACGGGCGGCGGCATGGATCAGGACAACCGCGAGCAATACACGCAATTCTTGCTGCAAAGCCACGTTGACACGCATCTCGTCGAATTTCACGAAGATGGCATGCTGCGCATGGTCAGCGTGGTGGATCGCCTGGTTGACGGCCTGTCAGCGGTCTACACGTTTTATGATCCTGATGTTGCTCACGCCAGCTACGGTACGTACGGCATTTTGTGGTTGATGGAAGCGTGCCAGCGTTTCAATCTGCCGTATCTTTATCTGGGCTACTGGATTCGGGAAAGCCCGAAGATGGCCTACAAAAGTCGTTTCCGCCCCTTGGAAGGGTTGGCGGATGGGCTATGGAAGCCGCTCAGCGAGCATCCTGAGGCCTAGACGTGTCGGCCGAGCCTGAAGTTGCCAGGCGTGTGGATACATTCTCATTTACCATGCTGGGGTGGCCGCGCTTGGCCAAAACCATCCGGGAATTTCATGCTTTATTCATTGCTGCGCCCTGCGTTGTTTTTGCTTGAACCCGAAACCGCTCATGACTGGACCCTTCGTCTGTTGCGGGCTTCCGGTCGCATAGCGCCGCAGAGCAAACCCGCGCCGGCCACGCCCGTGCGGGTAATGGGGATCGATTTCCCCAATCGCATCGGTCTGGCCGCCGGCTTGGACAAAAACGGCGTGGCCATCGACGGCTTGGCCCGTCTGGGCTTCGGTTTTTTGGAAATAGGCACCATCACACCACGCCCTCAACCGGGCAACCCCCGCCCGCGCCTGTTTCGCATTCCGTGCGCGAACGCCATCATCAATCGTATGGGTTTCAACAATGCGGGCGTGGAGGTGTTGATCGAAAACGTGCGCGCGGCGCGTTTCAGCGGTGTACTCGGTATCAATATCGGCAAAAATTTTGATACGCCGATCGAGCGCGCCGCTGATGACTATCTCGCCTGCCTCGACAAGGTTTATCCGTTTGCAAGCTACGTCACGGTGAATATTTCTTCGCCCAATACAAAAAATCTGCGCGAACTGCAAAGCGAAGACGCGCTCGACGATCTTCTCAGTCAGCTCAAACAGCGTCAGCAGGCACTCGCGGATGGACATGGCCGTTACGTTCCCATCGCGCTGAAAATAGCGCCCGATCTGGAGCGCGATCAGATTGTCGCTATTGCCGACGCGCTGCGCCGTCACCGCATGGATGGGGTGATCGCCTGTAACACCACGGTGGCGCGCGAACGGGTACTCGGTTTGCCGCACGCCGATGAACAGGGCGGGCTCTCCGGCGCCCCCGTGTTCAATCCCTCGACCGATGTCGTGGCTCGTTTATCTAACCTGCTTGCGGGTGAAGTTCCGATCATCGCTGCCGGAGGCATTCTGGATGGGGATGATGCGCGCGCCAAGCTGGATGCCGGTGCAAATCTGGTACAGCTCTATTCCGGTCTGATCTATCGCGGTCCGTCGTTGGTCGGAGAATGCGCACGCCGAACTGCGGATTTCATTGACGCGGCCGCCCTTCCGAACGCGTAAACGAGCTCGATTTCTTCCTTCGGGCTGTGTTGCAGCAAGCCTTTGAGGAATATTCCTATAACCGCATCAGGGTTGAGCCGTTAATTCCTGCGCGCGATAATGCAAGTCTTACTGTCGGCTCTGAATATGACCAGCTATATCTTTCTCGTCATCGGCGCAGCCCTCGTGAACAACGTGGTGCTCGTGCGTATGCTCGGACTCTGCCCGTTCATGGGTGTGTCGAAAAAGCTCGAAACCGCGATCGGCATGGGCGCCGCGACAACCTTCGTGCTCACGCTGGGGGCCGGCAGCAGTTACCTGATCGAGCGCTATCTGCTCGATCCCTGGGATCTGGGCTATCTGCGCACGCTGTCTTTCATCGTCGTAATCGCCGCCATTGTGCAGCTCACCGAACTGGTCATCGAAAAGACCAGTCCGCTCCTGCATCGGGTGTTGGGCATTTATCTGCCGCTGATCACGACCAACTGCGCGGTACTTGGCGTGCCGCTGCTCAATTCGGGATTTGCGCACGATTTCATCGAATCACTGGTGTTCGGCTTCGGCTCCTCGGTCGGTTTCACGCTGGCATTGACCTTGTTCGCCAGCGTGCGGGAGCGGCTGGATGGTGCCGACGTGCCGCTGCCCTTTCGCGGAACGGCCATTGCGATGATTACCGCGGGCTTGATGAGCCTTGCCTTCCTGGGCTTCGGCGGCCTGGACCGTTTCTGATGAAGGACACCACGATGGAGCGAATTCACGGAGTGTCTATATGTTGACGGCGTTGCTCGTCATGGCCGGTCTGGCTCTCGTCATCGGCGTTACGCTTGGCTGGGCCTCGATCCGTTTCAAGGTGGAAGGCGACCCGATCGTCGACCAGATCGATGCCATCCTGCCGCAAACTCAGTGCGGCCAGTGCGGGTATCCGGGCTGTCGTCCCTACGCCACGGCCATTGCCAACGGCGAGGCTGACATCAATCAGTGCCCGCCCGGCGGTGAAGAAGGCATCCGCCAACTTTCCGATCTGCTCGGTCGTGAATTCAAGCCGCTGGATGAAACCCACGGCGTGGAGAAACCCAAATCGGTTGCCGTCATCGACGAGCAAATCTGCATCGGCTGCACATTGTGCATTCAAGCCTGCCCGGTGGACGCGATTGTCGGCGCGGCCAAACAGATGCACACCGTCGTTGATCCGCTGTGCACCGGCTGCGAACTGTGCGTGGCACCGTGCCCGGTGAGCTGCATTTCGATGGAACCGGTGCCCGAGACCATTGAAACCTGGAAATGGCGTTATCCGGTTTTCCGCATCGAACCGGATCCGCTGGAGAAAACTTCGTGATCGAACGTTTGTTCCGATTCCGCGGCGGTGTCCAACCGGCCACCCACAAGGATGATTCCGTGGTCGCGCCGATCGCGCAGGCGCCTTTGCCCAAGCGTCTGTACGTACCGCTGCGCCCGAACACCCGGGCCAAGGCGCGTCTGATTGTCGAACCCGGTCAGAAGGTGCTCAAGGGGGAATGCATCGGCGAGGCGGATGGAGTGCTGGGTACGGCGTGTCATGCGCCCACCTCCGGCACGGTGGTGGAGATCGTTCGTCATGCAATGCCGCATCCGTCGGATCTGCCCGTCGCGTGCGTGGTCATCGAGCCGGATGGTGAAGACCGCTGGATTGAACGCCAGCCGTTTCATTGCGTCTGCGCCAGCTCGCGTCAGGTGGTGCTCGATTATCTGCGAGATTCAGGCATCGTCGGCCTCGGCGGCGCAGCCTTCCCGAGCCACATCAAGATCGGCACGCAACGAGAGGTGGACACACTGATCCTCAACGGCGCCGAATGTGAGCCGTGGATCACCTCGGATGACCGCCTGATGCGTGAACAGGCAGATGAAATCATGCGCGGTGCGAGTCTGTTGGCCGAATTGACCGGTGCCAAACGTATCTTGATCGGCATCGAGGACAACAAGGCCGAAGCGATTGCCGCAATGCGCGAGGCCGCGGCGAAGGTTCATCCCGTTTCCCAAGTGGTGGCGGTGCCGACGCTCTATCCGGCCGGCGGTGAAAAGCAACTGATTCGCGTATTGACAGGCATCGAAATCCCTCACGGAAAGCTCGGCGCGGAGTTTGGCATTCGGTGTTTCAACGTCGGCACCGCACGCGCGGTACACCGTGCGATCGATCTGGGCGAACCGTTGATCTCGCGCGTGGTGACACTCACCGGAAACGTCGAACAGCCGGGCAATTTCGAAGTGCTGATCGGCACACCGATCGAAGACCTCCTGCCGCTCGTCAAGCCGAAAGCCGGTACCGACAAATACCTCCACGGCGGCCCGATGATGGGCTTTGCCCTCCCTGACCTGTCTGCACCGGTGGTCAAGGGCACGAACTGCATCATTGCCGGTTCGCCCGATCTGTTCCCACCGCCCAAGCCGGAGCTGCCATGCATTCGTTGCGGCGCCTGTTCTCAGGCATGCCCGGTGGACCTTCAACCGCTCGAGCTGTATTGGTTTGCCCGCGCGAAGAATTTTGGCAAGGCGCAGGAATATCACCTGTTCGACTGCATCGAATGCGGCTGCTGCGCCTACGTTTGTCCTTCGCACATTCCGCTGGTTGATTACTACCGCTTCGCCAAAAGCGAAATCTGGGCGCGCGAGCGAGAACACAATGAAGCGGACCAGGCGCGTGAGCGTTTTGAATTCCGCAATTACCGGATTGAGCGGGAAAAGTCCGAAAAGGCCGCCAAACTCGCCGCCAGAGCCGCCGAGACCAAGGCCAAACTCGCGGCCAAAGCGGCCGCCGAAGGTGCGGATGCGGACAAGGCTGCCGAACCCGATCCGAAGAAAGCCTTGATCGAGGCGGCCATGAAACGCGCCCAAGAGCAAAAAGAAAAAAGCGCGCCGAAAAATACCGAAAATCTGCCCGATTCGGTCAAGAGCGAAATTGCCGAAATCGACAAGCGTCGGAAACCGCTTGAGGCGTTTGACGAGCCTGACAACGGCGCTTCCGCCGGAGAAGAGAACAAATGATTCATTCGCCGTATATCCGCAAGAAAATTGGCGTACACACGGTGATGTCCAACGTCCTCATCGCGCTGCTTCCGGCGGTGGGGCTGTACGTATGGCAGATTGGTGCCGGCATTCTCGTTCAGCTCGTTCTTGCCACGGTGGTGGCGCTCGCAGCGGAAGCGCTGGTGTTGACGCTGCGCCGTCGGCCGGTGCTTCCGGCGTTGACCGATCTGTCAGCGATTGTCACGGCGTGGTTGATCGTTTTGTCTTTTCCGCCGATCGTGCCGTGGTGGCTCACCACGCTCGCGGTGCTGATCGCCATTATTGCGGCCAAACATCTGTATGGCGGACTCGGCCAGAACCCTTTCAACCCGGCGATGGTCGGCTATTGCGCGATGATCGTCGCGTTTCCGTCTCTGATGGCGCAATGGCCTCCGGTCGGAACGGTGGATTTTTCCAGCCAGCTTGATCTCATCCTCGGCGCTTCGCGCGATTTGGATGCCATCACCGGAGCAACCGCCCTCGACAGCCTGCGGACCGGCCTGCTCGAAGGGACCGCAACCGTTCCAACTTTGATGGAACAACCTGTTTTTGGCGTATTCGGCAGCGCCGGCTGGGAATGGATCGGACTCGGCTACCTGGTGGGCGGTCTGTGGCTGATCGCCCGAGGCATCATAACCTGGCACATGCCCGTGGCCTTCCTCAGCGTTCTTGCAGCGCTGTCCGGCGTCCTGTGGCTGGTTGATCCTTCGCACTTCGCGTCGCCACTTTTGCATCTGGCCAGTGGCGGTGCCCTGCTCGCCGCATTCTTCATCGTCACCGATCCTGTGTCGGGTGCCACAACGCCACGCGGGAAACTGTTGTTTGCCGCCGGCATCGCCCTGATCACCTACATCATTCGCGTATGGGGCGCTTTCCCCGACGGCATCGCCTTCGGAGTGTTGCTGATGAACATGTGCGTGCCGCTCATCGACATGAAAACCCAGCCGCCAGTGTTTGGCTACAAAGGGGATCGCCATGACGGATGAGCGCTACAGTGTTACGCGCACCGCATTGCGTACGGCAGGCATCATGCTGGTATTCACGGTGGTATTCACTGCCTTGATGGCAATGATTCAACGCGTGACGGCGCCGGCCATCGACGAGGCTGTGCAGGCGCAAAAAATGCGTTTGATTCATGACCTCCTCCCCCCGGACTCCTATGACAACGATCTCATCGCCGATTACGTTGAGCTGGGTCCCGTCCCCGAACTCAATCTGAGCCGTACCACGCAGGTGTATCGCGCACGGCGTGGTGGCGCTCCAGCCGCATTGGTTCTTACGACCGTCGCGCCGGACGGTTACAGCGGCCGGATAGAATTGGCCATTGCGGTCAGCGCGGAAGGCCAGGTTTCAGGCGTGCGCGTAACCGCGCACAATGAAACCCCGGGACTCGGCGATTACATTGATCCGGACAAGGATCGACGTCGCGACGACCCGTGGATCGATCAGTTCGAGAAACGCTCTTTTGAGAACACGCCGCCGCAAAACTGGCGCACGACGCGGGATGGCGGAAGTTTTGACTATCGTGTCGGTGCGACGCTCAGTGCGCGCGCGGTGATTCAGGCCACCGGCCGGGCTCTCGCATGGACGATGACGCACCAGGATGCCTTGTTCGATGCTGAAACCGGCACCCTGGTACAAACGGAGCCATGACAATGGATGTGAAACAATTCCGCGAAGCCGCTTATAACGGCCTGTGGAAACAGAACCCCGGATTGGTTCAGCTGCTGGGTCTGTGTCCCATTCTGGCTGTCAGCACCACGCTGGTGAATGCCGTCAGCCTGGGGCTCGCCACCGTGCTGGTGATGGTGGTGGCCAACCTCGCGATTGCGGGGCTGCGCAACTTCATTCCGTACGAAATCCGTATTCCGGTCTTCATTCTGGTCATTGCCGCGCTGGTGACGATCGTGGATCTGTCCTTCAATGCTTGGCTGCACGAATTGTATTTGGTACTCGGCATCTTCATCCCGCTGATCGTCACGAATTGCATCGTGCTTGCCCGTGTCGAAGCCTATGCTGCGAAAAATGACGTGATTTCTTCGACGGTTGACGGCCTGATGATGGGCTTTGGTCTGGTATGGGTGTTGGCCGTATTGGGTGGAGTGCGTGAAATTCTTGGCACCGGCGCCCTGTTCAACGGCATCGACATGATTTTTCCGTCACTCTCGCCCCTGCAGGTCATGGGGAGCGAGTACGAAGGCTTCCTGTTGTTGATGTTGCCGCCGGGGGCGTTCTTCACCCTGGGGTGTCTGATCGCGCTGTTCAACTGGATCAACGCCCGCGCCGCGACGAGGGTGGCGCGCCGTGCGAATGCGGTTCCCGGAACGGGAGTGACAGCCGAATCCGCTTGAGGTGGGTTTCCATCCAGCATAGAGATTCGCCAGCATACATGCGGACACGTCTGATGAAGCGCGACGCGATTCGCGAATTCTTTCGTCGCCTCGCGGAAGCCAACCCCAACCCGACGACGGAACTGGAATACGAAACATCGTTCCAGCTCCTCGTTGCCGTGGTGCTCTCCGCCCAGTCCACCGACCGGGGGGTGAACATCGCCACCCGCAAGCTGTTCCAGCTCGCGCCCACGCCGGAAGCCATACTTTCACTTGGCGAAGCCGGCGTGACCGAGTGCATCAAGACCATCGGCCTGTTCCGCAACAAGGCAAAAAACACCGTCGCCCTCTCCCGCCAATTGCTCGAACGACACGGCGGCGAAGTGCCGCATGATCGTGCTGCGCTGGAAGCTTTGCCTGGCGTGGGCCGCAAGACAGCCAACGTGGTGCTGAACACCGTTTTCGGCGATCCTGTGATGGCCGTCGACACCCACATCTTCCGCCTCTCCAACCGCACCGGGCTGGCGCCAGGCAAGGATGTGCGCGCGGTGGAGGAAGCATTGATGCGGCGCATACCGAAGGAATACCTCAAAGACGCCCATCATTGGCTGATCCTACACGGCCGTTATGTATGTATTGCACGCAAACCTGCCTGCGGCCGCTGCATCGTGCGCGATCTGTGCGAATTTCGTGACAAAACGGACTGAACCTGCCCGCGCAAGGAGATCTCCTTACGCTTGTGCATGCGCCTCTCACGCATCCACGGTAGGATGCGTTTTTCGGCCTTCCATGGGAACGCTTCAATGACCACAAGCTTGATCATCCTCGGCATTCTGGTTGCGATCGTCATTTATGTCATCGCAATCTATAACGGCCTCGTGACGCTGCGCAATCGCGTACAGAACGCCTTCGCCCAGATCGACGTTCAGTTGCAGCGACGTTACGACCTGATTCCCAATCTGGTTGAAACCGCCAAGGGCTATATGCAACACGAGCGTGAAACGCTGGAAGCGGTTATCCAGGCACGCAATGCGGCCAAAACCGCAGCCAGCCAGGTTGAGGGGGATCCGTCTGATGGCGGCTCGATGCGCGCCTTGCTGGGCGCGGAAGGTGCATTGACCGGCGCATTGGGCAGGTTTTTTGCGCTGGCCGAAGCGTACCCTGATCTGAAAGCCAATCAGAACATGATGCTGGTACAGGAAGAGCTGGCCAGCACCGAAAACCGCGTGGCTTTTTCGCGCCAGGCGTTCAACGATGCGGTCACCGCCTACAACATCAAGCGCGAAACCTTCCCCGACAGCATGGTCGCAAATACCTTCAATTTCCGCGAAGCCCAACAATGGGAAGTGCAGGAAGAAGCTGCGCGCTCGGCGGTGCAGGTAAACTTCACCAACTGACGGATTTCCAATGGATTTTTTCGGCGCACAGGAGCAGGCACGCAAGAACACCCGTTGGCTGGTGCTGTGGTTTGCGTTGGCGGTTATCGGTATTGCCGCAGCGGTCTATATCGCCCTGCTCTTCGGCACGCAATTTACGCAAAACGTCAATCCGGGCGCGTATCAAACGGGAGCCCAAGCCGGGCCGCCGTCATTTGTTTTGTGGAATCCCGAGCTGCTGGGGTGGACCCTGGTCGGTGTGGGGGGCTTGATCTTTTTCGGCTCGCTGTACAAATACCTGCACCTCGCCCGCAACGGTGGCGCCAAAATCGCACGCGAACTTGGCGGCCGGCTGGTGTCACGCGATTCGCAGGATTTGCACGAACGTCAGCTGATCAACATTGTCGATGAAATGGCGATCGCCGCCGGCATCCCTTCCCCACCCGTTTTCGTGCTGGATGCGGAAAACAGCATCAATGCGTTCGCCGCCGGAGCGCGTCCGTCCGAGGCGGTAGTTGCCGTTACGCGCGGTACATTGGAGCGGCTCAACCGCGATGAGCTACAAGGCGTGATCGCACATGAGTTCAGCCATATCCTGAACGGCGACATGCGCCTCAATTTGCGCCTCGTGGCCGTTCTGTACGGAATCTTGCTACTTACGCTCGGTGGGCGCATCCTGTTGTACAGCGCGCGCGGACGCAATGGTGCTCCGTTGGCGCTGGGTGGATTGGTGCTGATCATCGTGGGCTCTGTCGGCATGCTGGGCGGGCGTATCATTCAGGCGAGCGTATCGCGTCAACGCGAGTTTCTCGCCGACGCCTCGGCGGTGCAATTTACGCGGAACCCACAAGGCATTGCCGGCGCGCTCTCGCATATTGCGGGCTTCGGATCGAAAATCGAACATCCGCGTGCCGTAGAAGCCAGTCACATGTTTTTCGGCAGCCGAGCCAAGCTTGCCGGTCTGATGGCAACGCATCCGCCGATTGAAGAACGGATTCAGCGCATTGATCCGGACTGGAAGAATCGTCAACGATCAGGCAAGGAACAGACCCGTTCGCCCGTCCAGGATTCGGCAGCGCCACTGGGTGCTGCGGGTTTCGCCTCGGGCTTTTCGCAACAGGTCGGAACTGTCCGCCCGGAGCATCTTGAACACAGTCAATCGTTGCTTGCCGCGTTGCCGGCTACATTGATCGATTCGCTGCATCGTCCGCGTGGTGCCCGCGCCACGGTTTTCGCGCTTCTTCTGTCGCGGGATACCGCGGTACGGGAACGTCAGCTGGCTGAACTCGAGACTCGTTTCGGTCCGGATGTCCGCAATGAGTGCGCTCGACTGAGCGCGGAAATCGCCTCCCTTCCGGCCGGTTATCGCCTGCCTCTGCTTGATCTGGCGCTGCCCGCACTCAGCCAGTTCGTCGGTCATTCACACGATGAAATCATCCAGGTTGCAGATGAATTGATCGCCGCAGACGGACGCACCTCGAGTTTTGAATACGTCTCGCGTCGTCTGTTGCGGGCGGTGCTGCTGCCCGATACAGCCAATCAGCCGCTGCGCAGCCCATCGCTGCGCGCGCTGCGTAAGGATGCCGGTCTGGTGCTGTCCTTGCTGGCCAGTGCTGGCCATGCCGACGAGACCGAGGCACGTGCCGCCTTTGATGCCGCCGCCCTCGTCGCGCCGCTTGAAGGTCTTGAGTTCCAACCGCGAAACCGGCGTTATTCCACCGCCCACCTGGATGAAGCCCTGACTCGTCTGGCCGCGACAACGCCTGCTTTCCGACGTGCTTTCATTGATGCCTGTGCCAGCGCAGTGATGCACGACGGCGTTATTGATCCGACCGAGATGGAGTTGCTTCGCGCCTTCTGTCAGGCACTGGATGCGCCCGTGCCCGTACCGATCCCGTAAGCGGGAACCGCACGCCGAAGAGATTCGCGTGACAACTTTTCGTTTTTGACGGATCGGTCAACGTTTCAGGAACAGTTGGCCTTTTTGCTGACTGTAGAAAGCAGCCAGGTCTTTCATGTCCTGCCTGCTCAAGTTCTCGGCCTGTGGGGCCATGATCGCATTCTCGCGCTGACCCACTTTGTAATCGAGCAGAGCCTGGTACAGATACTCTTCCAGCTGCCCGGCGATATGCGGAAAAGCTGGGCTGACGCTGACACCATCGGCGCCGTGGCAAGCAACACATGGCTCAGACAATTGCTGACCACGTTCGGGATCGCCGGCATAAGCGGTTACGGAAAATGCGAATGAAAGCATCGCAAGACAGGGAAGCTTGCTGAAAATTTTCATCGTCTCATTACTCCGATTGGGCATAGTAGGCGGCCAGATCAGCAATGTTTTGATCGGATAGGCCTTGCGCAATGGCTTGCATGCTTGGATGCTTGCGGGTTCCTTCGCGATAGGCGCGTAGCGCAACCGCGATGTAATCCGCATGTTGGCCACCCAGCAAGGGCACCGGATAGACTTCCGGATACGCTGTGCGATACCCCTGAATGCCGTGACAGCCTTGGCACATCGACAGCTTGTCAGCGGGCACACCCCCGTCATCCGCCTGCACATTCGCAAAACTGCCTACCAGGGCGAACCCTACAGCAATCAAAGTACGTCGTCCCACCATGCGACCTCCCTTGTCTGTATTCCTGAGGGTGTCTCGAACGCGCCTACTGCGCGGGCGGATTGCGGCCTTTCACTCTCTTTGGATGCTCCGTCTGTTTGCATCCTGCACGCCGCGTGCATCAGCTCGCTACGGTTTTCCGAGATGCCCTGATTTTACGGTTGCTCGGTTCTCTCTTGCCTGCGACCCTTTTATGGATCAGATAATACGCTGCGCGCGCGCAAGTGCAAACATGACTGTGGTCTGAATACACGTCCACAATGTGTTCGCGATATGCCCCGCAATACTCTGGAAAAACGACAAGGACATTCTGCTCATACCTTTCCTGTAGCGTACGGTCCCACGCTCACCGTTCCGTACGCCTTGAATTTCATTGAGACGGCTGAAGTCATCGTGGGGCAACGGAACCAGCATGCTCAAGGGATAAAACGTTGGGTGCAAGCGTACTTCCGGCCTGTTCCTGTAAAACCACACCTCGCGCATTCGCGCCCGTGGCGCTTTCCTTCGTTTCAGCTTTTCCGACACCGTGCAACGACCACGCATGACTCCACTTACTGCCCTGCTCACCACGATGCAGGGCTGATTTTCATGCCTTCCAGCCCGCGACGTCGTGTTGTTTTTCGATCCATTGAGCACCGAGTGTTGTGAGTGAGCGGTTCGATACAGGGAAATTCTGCAACGTTGTGCCCATTGTTGAGCATTCTTGTCATTACGGAAGACAGGGCTTGCGTTGTCCAAATGCACGCATCCAGGGCGTGGGGGCTAGGTGGAGTACAACGCATCGTGTCAGGTGCGTATGATGGCCAACCATACATACTGTTTATGTCTCGAAAGAGCGATCTTCATGAGGCGGCGTCGTTCAATATCTCTTCGTTTTCAACGATATTTCCGCCGCAGCGGTTTTCGTTATGCCATGCCGTGGTTGTCGCTCCGTCGCTGGCGACGGCGCGCGCTTCTGGTTGCCGCCGCCCTGTTTGCTGCCTTGCTGTGCATTCTGTTTGCACTCGGTGCCGATGTGGCCATCGAAGCCCATCGTCATGTGGCCGACCGCTTTCCCTGGCTGGCACTGATCATCGCGCCGGCTGGTTTTGCACTGATTTCCTGGTTATCCCTGCGTTTCTTTCCCGGCACCGTCGGCAGCGGCATTCCACAAGCCATTGCCGCCTCATTCACCGATAACCGCAGGGTTCGCCGCAAGCTGCTATCGCTGCGTATTGCAATCGCCAAAATTTTTCTCACGCTCGGCAGCATGCTGTGCGGTGCATCGGTGGGGCGTGAAGGCCCGTCGGTACAGGTTGGTGCATCGGTCATGCATTTGCTGTCCGGGCGACGGCGCAAAAACCGTATCGCATCCAGTCAGGCGCTGATCGTTGCCGGCGGTGGCGCGGGTGTTGCCGCAGCCTTCAATACTCCGCTGGGCGGCATCATGTTCGCCATTGAGGAAATGTGCCGTTATCGAAGCTTTCAGGCCAACACCACCACGCTGACGAGCGTGGTGTTCGCCGGCTTGATGTCGCTGGCCTTACTCGGCTCCTATACGTATTTCGGTCAAACCCCGAGCATGCTTTCCTGGCCCGTCGGCATATGGCCGACTTTGGCGTGCGGCGTTTTCGGCGGTCTTTTCGGCGGTCTGTTTTGTCGCCTTCTGATTGGCAGTGCGCGCGGCCTGCCCGGGAAAATCGGCCGATTCGCCAAGGCCCGCCCGGTGCGGTTCTCGGCCATTTGCGGACTGGCAACCGCACTTACCGGACTTGCCAGCGGCGGGCTCACCTGGGGGGCCGGCTATGAAGAAACGCGTGCCGCACTTGAAGGCACATCTTCCTTGCCGCCCTACTTTCTGCTCGCCAAGATGTTTGTGATCTGGCTGGTGTTCATCAGCCGCATTCCGGGAGGAATATTTGCACCGTCGCTTGCGGTCGGCGCGGGTCTGGGAGCCAACGTCGCCTATTTCCTTCCGCCCGATCAGGCCGCGGCCATTCTGACCTTGGGGATGGTGGCGTTCTTGTCCGCCATGACGCAGACCCCGATCACGGCGTTCGTGATCGTGATGGAAATGACGGCCAACCACGGCATGTTGTTGCCTTTGATGGCCACCTCGGTCATCGCCCACGCCGTGGCGCGTAGCGTCGCACCGGTACCGTTGTATTACGCACTATCGTTCTCGATGTTGCGCAGCACTGAGGCCAGCGTCGAACGGGAGATGCTCGCGCGAAGAGCGACCCAAAGGTCTGAGAAGCAAGAAAGTGCTGTTGCAACGCCTGAGCCGGGTGACGACCCACCCTCTTCCGGGCGCGGATGAGGGTTCGAACACGCATGAAAAAGACCGCCCCTTTCGGGACGGTCTTCCTTGCAGAGTGGGGTTTTCAAATTCCAGCGCACACCGTCGTAGGACGGTAGGCGCTTATTGCCCCATTGCCAGCATCAGTTGATTGATTCGTTTCACGAAGGTGGCCGGATCATCCAGCGTGCCCCCTTCGGCTAGCAGCGCCTGCTCGAACAACACCGCAGCCCAATCATCAAAACTGTTCTCTTCCGACCTCAGACGCACCACCGCTGGATGCGTCGGATTGATTTCCAGGATCGGCTTTGAGGCGGGCGCATCCTGACCTGCGGCCTTGAGGATGCGGGCGAGGTTCATCCCGACATCATGCTCATCGACCACCAGGCAGGCTGGCGAATCCGTCAAACGATGGGTGACACGTACTTCTTTTACGCGTTCGCCGAGGCTGGTCTGCATCTTTTCAAGCAATTCCTTGAACTCGTCGGCGGCCTTTTCGGTTTCCTTTTTCTCGGCTTCGTCTTCCAGTTCGCCAAGATCCAGACCGCCCTTGGCGACCGACACCAGCGGTTTGTCATTGAACTCGGCGAGGTTGCCGGTCACCCATTCGTCCACGCGGTCAGACAGCAGCAGGACTTCGATACCTTTCTTGCGGAAAATTTCGAGATGCGGGCTGTTTTTCGCCGCGTTGAAAGATTCGGCCGTGACATAGTAAATCTTGTCCTGCCCTTCTTTCATCCGGTCGATATAGTCGGCCAGAGAAACCGTTTCTTCGTCGGTATCGGTGTGCGTTGAAGCAAACCGGAGCAGGCCGGCGATTTTTTCCTTGTTGGAGGGATCTTCGCCCACCCCTTCCTTCAGCACTTTGCCGAATGACTTCCAGAAGGTGGCGTATTTTTCTTTATCGTTCTCCGCCATGTCTTCAAGCAGACCAAGCACGCGGCGCGTGCAACCGGCACGGAGAACATCAATGTCTTTGCTCTCTTGCAGGATTTCACGCGAAACGTTGAGCGGCAGATCGGCCGAATCGACGATGCCGCGGACGAACCGCAGATACATCGGCATGAGTTTTTCGGCGTCATCCATGATGAACACGCGTTTGACATAGAGTTTGATGCCGTGGCGCGCATTACGATCCCACAAATCAAACGGCGGATGCTTGGGGATGTAGAGCAGTTGCGTGTATTCGTGACGTCCTTCTACACGGTTATGCGTCCACGCCAAAGGCGCTTCATAGTCGTGACCAACGTGTTGATAGAACGCCTCGTATTCAGCGTCGGAAATTTCACTTTTTGATTTCGCCCACAGCGCGCTGGCCTGGTTAACGGTTTCTTCTTCGTCACGGATGACCTGTTCATTGCTCTCCTGATCCCATTCTTCCTTTTTCATCAGGATGGGCTGAACAATGTGGTCGGAATATTTGCGGATCAGTCCACGCAGCTGCCAACCGGACAGCAGGTCGTACTGATCCTCACGCAGGTGCAGCGTGATGGTGGTGCCTCGGTCGGGCTTTTCGATGGTTTCGACGGAGTATTCGCCGGCGGTATCGCCCGTCATCGAGCATTCCCAGCGAGCACCCTGATCGGCCGGCAGGCCGGCACGACGCGTTTCAACCGTAACCTTGTCGGCGACGATGAACGCCGAATAAAAACCCACCCCAAACTGACCGATGAGGTTGGCGTCCTTTTGCTGGTCGCCGGTCATCTTGCTGAAAAATTCGCGTGTGCCCGACTTGGCGATGGTGCCAAGATGCGTCACGACATCCTCTTCGCTCATGCCGATGCCGTTGTCGGCGAGGGTGATCGTGCGGGCATTCTTGTCGTAGGCGACGCGAATTTTCAAATCCGTGTCGTCTTCAAGCAGCGCCGGATTGTCGAGCGCTTCAAAACGCAGTTTGTCGCATGCGTCGGATGCGTTCGAAATCAGCTCTCGCAGGAAAATTTCACGGTTTGAATACAGCGAATGGATCATCAGGTGAAGCAGCTGCTTCACCTCGGCCTGAAAGGCGTGCGTTTTGGACATCCTTCGACTCCGTCGTTAAATTGATTGGTACGAACGGCGTCGAGATGGGCCCTGCATGCTCAAATTTCAAGCCCCCGTTTCATGCCTCTGAAATCCTCTCTGAAATCCTTACTCGTAGCGGACTTCCAGAATCTCGATTTCACGTGGGCCAGCCGGACTCATGAAACGAACCGCATCGCCCTCATGCGCTCTGAGTAACGCGCGTGCGAGCGGCGAAATCCAACTGATGCGACCCTGCGTGGTGTCGGCTTCATCGATGCCGACAATTTGCCACGTTTGCTCTTCGTCGCTCTCCACATCCGCAATGGTGACCAAGGCACCGAAAAAAACCTGGTCGTTGCCGGCCTGCTGTTCGGGGTCGACGACTTCTGCGTCTTCGATGCGTTTGATCAGAAAACGGATACGACGGTCGATCTCGCGCAAGCGCTTCTTGCCATAGATGTAATCGCCATTTTCGGAGCGATCACCATTGCCCGCAGCCCAGGCCACGGTTTCAACGAGTTTCGGGCGCTCGCGTTTGACGAGTTCCTCCAGTTCGGCGCGCAGCGCATCGTACCCACGCCGGGTGATGTAATTCTTGCTGCCCGCAGGTGGGCGGACGGCGACTGGAAGGTTCTCGTCGTCGCCGTCGCCATCATCTTCTTTCGTAAACGCCTTACTCATTTCTGCAAGTGATAACTGAAGGTTTTAATGGTAAATCGCCTGTTGGGTCATGAGCGCACCGTAGGCGCTGATGATGGCATCGACATCCGCCTCTTCGCCGGACTCCGCCCAAATTTCAAGTTCCGCTCGAAAACGATGCGCCGTTTCTGCTCGCATCATCCCGCCACGCCCTACTCGCTTATCAATAATTTCAATCGCATCGACTGCCGGGTAGTCGACGATGTACAGCTCGGCATTGTTGAACACTACGTTCATGACTCGCCTCCCTGCTAAATTGGGTTGGCAAAATGCCACCCTCTGCTGATATGTAAGGTGCGGGTAAGAAAAGTATTTTCAAGGGCCTACGTGATTACAACCAGGTTGTCATGATCACAATGCCACCCTACCATGATCCCATCCAATCTCGTGCGGCTAACCGATGTCCAGCAACCTCACCGAATTCGAAACACTGCGTGCGCGCCTTGTCGAATTACGCGCGGAACATGGCGATCTCGATTCGGCCATTGATCAGCTCGACAAGGTGCCGCCCGAAGATATGTTGCTGACCCGGCGCCTGAAGAAGCGTAGGCTTGCCTTGAAAGACCGCATTAGAGCGCTTGAGCGTATTATCGAACCTGGTGACTTTGCGTAAGACACCGGAAGACCGTAAAAGTGCAAAAAGCATGGCTGTACATACAACTTTCGCTGAAAAAGGAGAAAGGCATGCTGCAAACCGGTCACACTGCCACGAACAAAGGCACAGTCCCTCCCTTCCCTCAGGCACGCATTGCGTCTCCTTTTGCACCGTTTCGCTGGCTTGTTCGCGGCTACGGCGACCTGAAAAGCTGCCCCGGCCCGAGCCTGTTTTACGGTTTTTGCTTCGCGATGATGGGGTGGTTGATGACGTGGGTGTTCGAGCATGCTTATGCGTTCGCGCTCGCCATGACTTCGGGTTTCTTGCTACTCGGCCCCTTCCTGGCGATGGGGCTGTATGAAATCAGTCGTCGTCGTGAACTCAGTCAGGGTTGCAACCTGCCGCCCACGCTCGTGGTGTGGAAACGCAACATCGGAAATATCGGCATTTTCGCGGTTGCGCTGGGCATCATTTTCATCATCTGGGCGCGCGCTTCATTGATCATATTTGCGCTGTTCTACACCTCGGAGGTTCCGAATCTGACGGGTTTTCTGACGCAGATTCTTTCGGTGGAAAACCTCCAGTTTCTGGTGGTGTATGGCTGTGTCGGGCTGATCTTTGCAATCATCGCCTTCGCCATCAGCGTGGTATCGCTGCCGCTCATGCTGGATCGCAACCAGGATGCGATCTCTTCGATGCTAGGCAGCATCAATGTGCTGTTCAAGAACCCGTTGCCAATGATCGTGTGGGCAGCCCTCATCGCCGGTCTCACCCTGGTCGGCTTTTTGACCTTCCATCTCGGCTTGGTGATCCTCATGCCCCTGCTTGGCCATGCCACGTGGCATGCCTATCGGGATCTGGTGGAACCGCTCCCGAATACTGCCGACTACGATGCTGAGCCTTAACTCAAGAGGGGCACTCGAGAGTGCCCCTCCAGCGTTCACGTCCGCACTGCTTTAGAAATCGATATCCAGCACGATTGGCTGATGGTCTGAAGCGAGAGTTTTCGTATCGACCCACAGGTCTTGCACTCGACTGACCAGATTTTCCGAAACCCAGAAATAGTCGCGGCAAGACGCCCGGCCCGGCCCGCTTGTGTCGTGCAAATTGGCGCTTGCGGCATGGGGAGTCTCTCCGTGTACTACGCGCCAGGCATCCACCCAGCCGCTCCCGTCTGGTGTGGGCGTTTTCGCCATGACTGCATATTCGGGAGACGTCGGCGACATATTGAAATCACCGCAAAGGACCGCTTCGGTCGGCCGCGGACGCGGGGCGAAGACGGGATGGCCCTGTTTTTTACCGCGCGGCGTCTGCCCACCATACGCTGCAGCTTCCTCCTGTAAACGACGCAAGGCCGCAAGCTGAGCGCGACGCTGCACTCCGGAGTGATATTCCAGATGCGTTGTTAACACGCGCAACGGCCCACGCTTGCTGCGGATGACCAGTTCAAGACAGCAGCGCGGCATGCTCAGGACCTTGTCCTCCACCGGAAACGGCAAGGCATGACGCAACACCTGCAGCACCGGCAACGCCGACAACACCAGATTGCCAAAACGCGCACGCCCTCCCGATTCACCCTGCACGTCGATGGCGGCGGCAAATACTGCTTCAAAACCCGGGAAGGACTGCGCAATGGCGGCCACTTCATCTTCCGGCCTGCCGGACAAGGACGGAATTCCTTGCGTAACCTCTTGCAGACAGATCAGATCTGCGGGCCCCAGTGTCCGCAACGCTGCGATGGTGCGCGACAGATCCACCTTTCCGTCGGCCCCGCGCCCCCATTGAATGTTCCAGCTGATAATGCGCATCCTGTCTCTCCATTTTCGATCCACTTCAAGAGCGTGTTCTCATTTACTATGTCCGGTGTCGAAAGGCATCTTGACCTGCTTGGCGGCGTCCTCTATCGCCCACCCGCACGCCGGGATCGGTAGATCAGAACACATCTTAAGTAGCGCCCATGGCCCATCATCACGATTCTGCCCATCACGATCACGACCACACGCATAACGCTTCCAGTCGCGTATTGCTGATCGCCCTGACGCTTACGCTCAGTTTTGCAGCCGTAGAAGCCATTGCCGGATGGCTGTCCGGTTCGCTTGCGCTGCTTTCAGACGCCGGCCACATGGTCACCGACAGCATGGCGCTGGCAATTGCCGCCGCGGCTGCGCGTATTTCCCAGCTGCCCTCCAGCCATACGCACACGTGGGGCTTCCGCCGCGTTGAAACCCTTGCCGGGCTGTTCAATGGGCTTTCGATGCTCGTTATTGTTGCGATCATCGCGTGGCACGCCGTCGAACGTTTGATCGAACCTCGACCGGTCGAGGCCGGTACCGTGATCGTGGTTGCATTGATCGGCCTCCTCATCAATCTCCTTGTTGCATGGATGCTCTCGCGCGGTGGAGACGATCTCAACACCCGTGCCGCCATGCTGCACGTGATAGGGGATCTGCTCGGCTCGGTCGCAGCACTCATCGCCGGGGTGGTCATCCATTTCACTGGCTGGTATCCGGCCGATCCGCTCCTGTCGATGTTGATCTGCGGATTGATCCTGTTGGCCACCCTGCGTCTGCTGCGCAGTGCGATTCACACTTTGCTCGACGGCGTGCCGCCGCGACTGGAGCTTAAGGAAGTGGGCACCACGATGGCCGCAGTCGAAGGCGTTCATTCCGTGCACGACCTGCATATCTGGAGTCTGGATTCGCGCGAAATCGCACTCTCCGCTCATGTTGTCCTTGCCCGTCCGGAGGATTGGCCAGAAGCGCTTTCAAATCTGCAGGCGTTGCTTGCCGAGCGTTTTGATATTCATCACACTACCTTGCAGCCCGAACTGCCGCCGGAACACGTTGTTCGCTTCACTCCCACGCTGCGTAATTGACCCTTGGGTGCCCGGAAAACGCGGAAATTTCAGGAAAAACGCACTTTCTTAGCCCACTATATCTAGTATTATCAAACATCTTGATATACCGAAGAAATTTATAACCTATTGTTTTTAAATGAATTTAAATTTTTGCTATCTCGGCGTTTAAGGGCTATGCTTCCCCTGTCCCCCGCAACAAAAACCAACGCCCGATCCGGATGTTTTCAGAGAGAGCCATGAGCGCGAAAAAAACCCTCATCAAAGCGTGTGCTTCAACCCTTGAAGCGCAGGAAATCAGCGGCGAAGTCCTCGTCGAAAAATACGCCAAAAACGATGAACAGACCGTTGCCGAAGTGCGCGCTCGCGTCGCGCGCGCACTGGCCATGGTTGAACCCGAAAACAAACGAGCCCATTGGGAAGCCAAATTTCTTGAAGCACAGGAAAACGGCTTCATTCCCGCCGGGCGCATCAATAGCGCCGCGGGTACCCGACTCCAGGCCACGCTGATCAACTGTTTCGTTCAGCCGGTGGGCGACTCGGTCACTAAATCCGTCGACGGCCGCCCGGGGATCTACACCGCGCTGGCCCAGGCCGCTGAAACCATGCGTCGCGGTGGCGGCGTGGGGTATGACTTTTCCAGCATCCGCCCCAAAGGTGCGGTTGTGAAAGGCACCCAATCCAACGCTTCCGGACCTGTTTCGTACATGCGTGTATTCGACCGCTCGTGCGAAACGGTTGAATCCGCCGGCGCTCGACGAGGCGCACAAATGGGCGTGTTGCGTTGCGATCACCCGGATATCGAGGAGTTCATCCACGCCAAGGACGAAGGCGACCTGACCAATTTCAATATTTCGGTCGGCGTCACCGATCTGTTCATGAAAGCGGTTGAAGAAGACGGCGATGTCGAGCTGGTGCACAAATCCGAGCCGTCGGATGAGTTGCGCCAAGAAGGCGCCTATCAGCGAGACGACGACATGTGGGTGTACCGCAAGGTGCCCGCTCGCGATCTGTGGGACCAGATCATGCGCTCGACCTACAACCACGCCGAACCGGGCATCCTCTTCCTGGATCGCATGAATCAGGATAACAACCTGTATTACTGCGAGACCATTGAGGCAACCAACCCCTGCGCCGAACAGCCGTTGCCGCCTTATGGCTGCTGCTGCCTGGGTTCCGTAAACCTCACCCCGTTTGTCAAGGATCCATTCACCAGCAAGGCGAGCTTTGATTTCGAGGCGTTTGGCAAAGTCGTCGACGTTTCCGTGCGGATGCTCGACAACGTGCTCGAGACCACACACTGGCCGCTCGAAGAGCAACACCATGAAGCGCAGAACAAGCGCCGCGTCGGCCTCGGCTTTACGGGTCTTGGCGATGCACTGATCATGTTGCAACTGCGCTACGACACCGCCGATGCCTGCGCAATGGCGGCGAAAATTTCCGAATACATGCGCGATCGCAGTTATCTCGCCTCGGTCGAACTGGCGGTCGAGCGCGGCGCGTTCCCGTTGTTCAATGCCGACATGTATCTGTCTGGCGGAAATTTCGCCTCACGCCTGCCGGCCCATGTGAAGGACAAAATCCGCAAACACGGCATCCGCAACTCTCATCTGCTCTCGATCGCCCCCACCGGGACCATTTCACTGGCTTTCGCCGACAACGCCTCGAATGGCATCGAACCGCCGTTTTCCTACACCTATACGCGCCGCAAGCGCATGGGTGACGGCACGTTCAAGGAATACCGGGTGGAGGACTACGCATGGCGCCTGTACAAACATGGCGGCGGCAATGTAGACGAGCTTCCGCCTTACTTCGTCACCGCGCTGGAAATCTCCGCTGAAGCGCACAAAGACATCGTCGCGGCAGTGGCTCCGTATATCGACACCTCGATCTCCAAAACGGTGAACGTCCCGGCTGACTATCCGTACACGGACTTTGAAGACCTCTACATGGCCGCGTGGAAGGCCGGCCTGAAAGGATTGGCCACCTATCGCCCGAACAGCGTCCTTGGCGCAGTGCTGTCCGTCGGCCCCAGCGAAGAACAGATGCAGCCTCAGGACGTCGAACTGTCCGACGCCAACCGCCGCCTGTCCATTCAGAGTCTGCCCGCGCCGGTACTCGCCAGCCTGCGCTGGCCAGGTCGCCCCGAATTGCCCGACGGCAACATGGCGTGGACCTACATGCTCAACAGCCCGGAGGGCGAATTCGCGCTTTTCGTCGGCCATCTTGAACGTGATGCGGCCGGCAACGCCACCGACAACGGTAAGGGCGTGGATCATTTCCCCTTTGAAGTCTGGGTGAATGGCGCGGACCAACCACGCGGTCTCGGGGCGGTCGCCAAGACCTTGTCCATGGATATGCGCGCCAACGACAGCGGCTGGCTCAAGCTCAAGCTCGAAATTCTGGCTCAGACCGTCGGCGAAAAATCCTTTGAAATGCCTTTCCCGCCGCATGGCGAAAAACGGCTTTTCCCAGGCGTTGTTTCCGCTTTCTCGCAGATCGTGCAATACCGCTGCGAAAAACTCGGCGCTCTGGATGGGGATGCGCCCACTCCGGTGCTCGACACCCTGTTCAGCCAGCAGGAGCCCAAAACCGGCACCGACGGCACGCTGTCCTGGACCGTAGACATCGCCAACCCAGCCACCGGCGATGATTTTGTCCTCGGTCTGAAGGAAATCACGCTGCCTGACGGCGTCACGCGTCCCTATTCGGTGTGGCTGTCCGGCAACTATCCCCGCGCGCTCGACGGTCTGACGCGCATCCTTGCACTCGACATGCGTGTAATGGATCCGGCATGGATTGGCATGAAGTTGCGCAAACTGCTCAACTACCCGGAGCCGCTGGGTGATTTCATGGCTTTTGTGCCGGGCACGCGTCGCCAGCAGAATTTCCCCAGCACGGTCGCCTATCTTGCGCGCCTGATCATCCACCGTTATGCGATGCTTGGCATACTCGACGAGAAAGGCCTTCCCACCCGGGAAATGGGCATTCTTGAAGCCCCGCATCAAGACAGCGATGTTCAACTCATGCAGGGCAAACAATGCACCGAATGCGGCAACGCATCGGTGATCCGCAAGGACGGCTGCGATTTCTGCACAGCCTGCGGCGCTGTCGGTAGCTGCGGCTGAAATTTGCAGCACGCTGTTTGACTAGCTGGGTGGAAAAAAGGCGCTTGCTGAAAAATCAGCAGGCGCCTTTTTTCATGCAAGACAGATCTTGGAGCCTGGATCATGGGAGGCCGCTGCGCTCCAAAACCGGATGTCCGCACGCTATCGCGCAATGCATGCGTTTGATCTGCGCTTTACTGTGTGTCGGCCGGGCTTTTCCTGCGACCGGAGAGATCTTGATCAACCCTTGGTTTGGACGGACAAGGTGGCGTCCAGCAAAGGCTGGCGAACGGAAAATCTCTGCACAGCCGTGGCGCAACCGCCAACGGCGCTGGGGAAAATCCGTTGCAAATCCGCTTCGCTACCTATCCATTCAAGGGCCAGAAAATCAACAACAGCGGCACGCTGACCACCACCACCAACACTTCAAGCAGCAGACCCAGCTTCCAGTAATCGCCGAAGCGAAAGCCACCCGGCCCCAGAATCAACATATTGTTCTGGTGTCCAATCGGCGTCAGAAACGCGCACGAGGCGCCAATCGCCACCGCCATCAGCAGTGCATCCGGGTTGATCCCGAGCGCGGCGGCCGTGCCAATTGCAATCGGGCACATCACCGCCGCCGTGGCGGCATTGTTCATAATGTCGGACAAAATCATCGTCACGATCAAGAGCACCACCAACGCAGCCACTGCATGCCCCTGCACGACATATTCGAGCAGCAGGCGGGCGATCAGATCCGCCGCGCCGGTAGACTCCAGCGCCCCGGCAACCGGGATCAGCGCTCCGAGCAACACGATTACGGGCCAGTCAACGGCACGATAAACCTGTGCCGGTTGAATCGTACGCAGCGCCATTGAGGCCAATACGCCACCGGCGAAAGCCACCGAAGCGGGCAACCAGCCCAACGCGGCAACCAGCAATGAAGCAAACATGATGGCCGTGGCGGCGATGGCGCGACGACGGTCGGGAATGCGCAGACCGCGTTCGGCGAGCGGCACGCAGCCATATTCAGAAGCGAAATTGCTCAAGGCGCCGCTGAAACCCTGCATCAGCAACACATCGCCTGGACGTATTTTCAGCGTGCGCAGTCGTGCGCGGGAGCGAGCGCCTTCACGCGACACCGCGAGCAGGTTCAGACCGTGCGTTGAGCGCAGCTGAATGTCATTCGCGCTTCGCCCGGAAAGCGCTGATTCAGGACGCACGACGAGCTCCATCAGCGCCAGATCATCCTGTTGTTCCGGCGGTTCTTGTTCTTGTTTTTCTTCGTCTTTTGCGCCCTGTTCGTCCTGTTTACTCGACGGGTTCGCCTCGCGCTCCTCGCGCGCTTCCAGCTCTTCCTCCTCGGCGCGTTCGACCTCTTCCAGTTTCAGATCCAGACCGGAGAGCATTTTGGCCAGGGCTTCCGCATCCGCCTCGATCACCAGTACGTCACCGGAACGCACAATACGCTCACCGCTGGGCGCAGTCAGACGGACTTCATTGCGGATCAGCCCGACGATCTGCGCGTCCGCCGCGTCCAGTTCAACCTCGATTTCACTCAGACGCATGCCATCCGCTTTGGCGTCTTCCGGAACACGCACTTCTGTAAGGTAGGCACCGGTATCGAACGCACCCGCCCCGACCGGCTCCCGTCGCGGCACAAGACGCCAACCAACGAGTGCGATGAACGCCACCCCGACGAACATGACCGGCAGCCCGACCCAGGCGAAATCGAACATGCCAAAACCGCTCAGATTCTCATTCTGCGCGCGAAAACCGGAGACGATCATGTTGGGCGGCGTACCAATCAAGGTGACCATGCCGCCCAGGATGGAAGCGAAAGCGAGCGGCATCAGAAGCTTGCCGGGCGGGAGCTCCAGCCGATTGGCAAGTTGCAGCGCCACGGGCATCAACAAGGCGAGCGCGCCAACATTGTTCATGAAACCGGAGAGCACGGCCGCCAGAAACGTCAATGCAACGATGCTCACCGTGGGCCCGGCATTCTTTGGCAGGATCTTGTGTGTCAGCACATCGACCGCACCGGAGTTTTGCAGCGTACGGCTCAACACCAGCACACAGGCTACGGTGACCACGGCTGGATGGCCCAACCCGTCAAATGCTGCGGTGGGGTCGACCAGGCCGAACAACACACAGGCCAGCAACGCGCCAATCGCGATCATGTCATGGCGCCAGCGCCCCCATAGAAACATCCCGATGGCGATCATCAGAATGATGAAAATGATGCCCTGATCAACGCTCATCATGAGGAAACCTCGGAAGCTTGCCAGTGTTCACCGCGTTTATTGTTCATTTTTCGATAGGCGAGACAGCGCGAGGTCAGCGCATGGTGGCGAAACTGAAAAATGATGAAACGAGCATGTTTATGATCACCTGCCGGGGAATATCCAAAAACATTGTGGCACGCTCCTGGACTCACGGGCAGAATGCAGACATGGAAGAACGTCTCGAAAAACTCGAAATCCGCTTCATGGCGACCGAAGATCTGCTCGACGAACTCAACCGCACGGTATGGCGTCAGCAAAATGAGATCGAACTGTTGCGCGAACACGTCCGATTGCTGGCCGATCAGCTCCGCACGGTGCAAGCGTCCGCTTCAGATATGCGCCAGGAAGATGAAATTCCGCCGCACTGGTAAGCGCTCAACGCGCAACCAGCTGCCCCATTGCTTCCCCCACCCGGACCGGCGCTTGCGCTTTCCAATCGCTGGATAGTTCAAGAGTATTTTTCGGATACACCAGCACGACGGTCGACCCGAGAAGAAAACGCCCCATTTCGTCTCCTTTTTTCAAGGAAACCTCTCCGTCGGCATAGCGCCAGTCGCGCACCTTGCCCGGTCGTGGCGGGTTGACGACCCCTTGCCACACGGTTGCCATGCTGCCGACAATGGTTGCACCGATCAGCACCATTACGAACGGTCCGTGGGCGCCTTCGAACACGCATACCACGCGCTCATTACGCGCGAACAATCCCGGCACGTGTTCAGCGGTGAGCGGGTTGACCGAAAACAGCTCTCCCGGCACGTGAATCATGCGCGTGAGCTGACCATCGCACGGCATGTGGATGCGGTGATAGTCCCGCGGACTGAGGTACAGCGTGGCAAAGACGCCATCGCAAAAACGTTGCGCCAGCACCGCGTCACCGCCGAGCAGCGCAGCGGTCGAATACGCATGTCCCTTGGCCTGAAAGACTTGCGTGCCGTCCAATGGGCCGCACTGACTGATGATGCCGTCGATCGGACTGATGAAATCCGCTTCCGAACGCGGGCGCAGTTCCTCACGCAGCGGGCGGGTGAAGAATTCATTAAAGCTGCCATACGCAGCCGGGTCCTGTTCGACAGCCTCCTCCATGTCCACCCCGTAACGACGGATGAACCAGCGAATGACCGCGGTGGTCGCGGCGCCTCCTTGCAGACCGGCAAGCTTGCCCATCAAAACGGTGAGCGCTCGTTTCGGTAACAGATGCTGCAATTTGACGGCAAGGGGCACAGACACACGCAACTCCGAGATTTTGAAAGAGGCGATTATAGCTTGACGCCCTCACAGCATTCGCCTTCACAGCATTCCCTTGCCGCCTTAATGTGGTATTTCATCTACCACGTTTGTGATAGGCTTTGACCATTGAAAAACAAAGGTGCCCAATGCAATTGAACCGTTTTACCGATTACGGCTTGCGCGTACTGATGTACCTGCACGCATCCCAGCCGGGCGAACGGACCACCATTGGGCAGATCGCCGAACGTTTTGGCGTTCCACGCAACCACCTGGACAAAGTCGTCAACCGTCTTGTCAAGCTCGGCTGGGTGGATTCGCGACCGGGACGAAGCGGCGGTCTCCTGCTTGCCCAACGCACCGCAGCGTTGCGTCTCGGCGATGTGTTACGCGAACTCGAAAACCATCCAGCGCTGATCAATTGCGCGGAACCTCCCTGCCCGCTTTCCGGCAATTGCCACCTCAACCGGGCGTTGGGCACGGCACTGAATTCGTTTTACGAACAACTCAACCAATACAGCCTGCCAGATCTTGTTGCGCCACCGACGGCCATGCTGATCCAGAGGCTGCAAGCCCGGCCGCCATTGCGTGCGACCACCTAGTCTGAGCCATCTGTACCAAACCCTCTCTGGAGTCACGATGCTATCTTCCTCCTCTCGCGAACTGATTCATGCTTCTGTCCCCGTACTGCGTACGCACGGCGAGACCATCACGAGACGCTTCTACACGCGCATGTTCGAGAATCGTCCTGAACTGAAGAACATCTTCAACATGGGCAACCAGCAATCTGGCGAACAGCAGCAGTCGCTCGCCAGCGCGCTGTATGCGTACGCTGCAAATATCGACAACCAGGAAGCGCTGGCGCCGGTAATCAGCCGCATTGTTCAAAAACATGTCAGCCTCGGCGTGCGCGCCGAACATTACCCGATCGTGGGCGAAAACCTGCTCGCCGCAATCAGCGAAACCCTGGGCGACGCGGCCACGCCCGAATTGATCGAAGCCTGGGGTGAGGCTTACGGTCTGTTGGCCGACGCGCTGATCGCGGAAGAAGCGCGTATATATCGTGAAAAAGGGATCGAGCCGGGTGAATTCATGCCGGTACGTGTTGCGCGCAAGGTGGTCGAGAGTTCAACAGTCACCTCATTTTGGTTGGAAGCGCTCGATGGCGGCAGCCTGCCTTCGTTTCAGCCCGGGCAATATGTCAGCGTAGCGTTGTACATTGACGCGCTCGGCCTGCGTCAAGCCCGCCAGTACAGCCTTTCGCTCTCTTCCCGGTCGGACTCCTGGCGCATCAGCGTGAAACGCGAATCCAACGGCTCCGTGTCCGGGATTCTGCACCAAGACATCAAGGCCGGTGATATCCTCGAAGTCAGCGTTCCGTGTGGCGATTTCGTACTCGATGAGCATGCTGAAGAGCGGCTCGTCCTGATCGGCGGCGGGATCGGTATCACGCCGTTGCTATCGATGCTGCATACCAGCCAGGACCGCTGGCCGCAGCGTCCGGTCACGTTGCTGTACGCTACGCAAGATGGCGCGCACCACCCGATGAAGGATGAAATCGAAGAGCTCGATCGCGACAACGAGACGATGACGACCCTGATCTGGTATGAAGCGCCGATGGGACAGGATCGGTACGGGAAGGATTTCCATTACAACGGTCGGCTGGATCTGAAGCAGGTTGACGCCACGCTTCTGCCCGATAACGGTCGGTATTATATTTGCGGCCCCGACGAGTTCATGAAGCAGCACCGCGATGCTTTGCTGGCTCGTGGGATAGATGCCGCGCGCATTCAGTGCGAAGTGTTCGGTCCGTCGCTGGTCGGTCATCTGAACTGATTCTTAGGTCAGGAGTTGCATGAATTCCTTCTATCAGTGGCTTGCCGGATTTCGCCCCCAGAAATCCGGCGCCGACCACACCGAACGCTTTCGCGCTTGCCTGGGGGCATTGATCGGTATTTTTGTTACCGGAATCACGAGTTACTGGCTCGTGGGAAACTCACCGCAACTACCCATGTTGATTGCGCCACTCGGCGCCTCAGCGGTATTGCTGTTTGCGGTCCCGAACGGTCCCCTTGCTCAACCCTGGTCAATTTTCGCTGGCAACACACTCTCGGCAATGGTGGGTGTGACGGCGTTAATGCTGTTTGATGATCTGGCTGTCACGGCGGCCTTTGCGGTTTGCGGTGCAACGGCCGTGATGTTCCTGACACGCAGCCTGCACCCGCCGGGCGGCGCGGTGGCGCTCACCACCGTTCTGGGCGGTGATACCGTGCTTGCTCAAGGGTATATGTGGGCGCTTACCCCAGTGGGTTTCGAGTCTGCCTTGCTATTGCTGACCGGTTTGATCTACAACAATGCAACCGGACGACCTTATCCGCCCCCGCCTCCAGAGCGCGACCCGCACAAAACCAGCAACAGAAGGCCGAGCGAACGTGTCGGTTTTACCGAGGCGGATCTTGATGTCGTACTGACGCATTATGAACAGGTGCTGGATATCAACCGCAGTGAGCTGGCTGATATCCTGCGTCAAACGGAAATGCACGCCATCAAGCGACGCATGGGGGTGACTACGTGTGCCGATATCATGTCACGCAAGGTCATCACGCTGGTCCCGGAAGACTCGTTGCAGCACGCCTGGAGCCTGCTTCAGACGCATCGTCTCCATGCGTTGCCGGTGTTGGATGAGGACTCGCGTCCGATCGGCATCGTAAGTATCGCCGACCTGCTGCCCAGTGCCGCACCGGAAGGTTTTTTCAAGCGTTTGTGGAGTCGCAAGGAAGCGCTCAAGCTGAGTGTCAGTGACATCATGACCTCAAACGTGGATACCGTGCGCAGCGACGCGCACATCGCCAGTCTTGCTCCTGTGCTGTCCGACGATGGGCGACACCAGGTGCCCGTTGTGGATGATGATGGCCTGTTGGTTGGCATTATTTCTCAGGCGGACCTCATCGCCGCCCTGTATCGCCAACCTCTACCAGATTAACCCTCACACTTTAGGAGGAAACCATGAGCACGTCTGAAGAAAACACCACTCCAATGACCGATGCTGAACTGATCGAGCTTTTCAACACCTTGCTCGAAAGCGAACGAGCAGGCGTCAAAGTTCTCACCGAGTATGAGAAAGACTTCGCCGGCAATGATGAAGCGGTGCAAACCATCATCGAATCGCGCCGCGACGAAGGCAAGTACTGCAAATTGATGTTCGAATATCTGACCGAGCTCGGCGCGGATATCAGTACGCAAACGGGCGGCTTCGTTGAAAAAGCCCTGGCCGTGGAAGGCAAGGCTGAACGCCTGGCCTTCCTCAACCGTGGTCAGGGTTGGGTGGCCCGTGAAGTTCGCAATGCTTTGCCGCGCATCCCGTATCCGCACATGCGCGAAGGCTTGCAGGAAATGCTCGATACGCACCGCGACAACATCGACCGTTGCGAAAAACTCATCAGCACCCTGTGAGTTCTCGGCAACCCTTGAATACACAACGGGCCTTCGGGCCCGTTTTTATTTGTGTGCGCGGAAAAATGCGCCACGCCATCGGCATTTTCATGGATTGATGCATATCAAATACCATTTATAGCGCACCGCGATACCTTGGGCGGGCATTCCCAGCATTGATTTGCTGACGCGAAGCCACACTACCATCCCAGGGAGAACGGGCATGAACGAAGGCCTGACCAAAGCCGCTGCACGCAACATATTTTACGGCGGCTCGTTGTTCTTTTTTTTGCTGTTTGCAGGACTCACCGTCCACAGCCACCACTACATCGTCAACACTTCGACCCAGCCGTTAACGGATTCTGTCCGCCACGGCAAAGAGGTTTGGGAAAAGCACAACTGCATCAATTGCCACACCATTCTTGGCGAAGGTTCGTATTTCGCGCCTGAGCTCGGCAACGTATGGACGCGCTACGGCGGCCACGATGATCCCGAAGGCGCGCGTACCGCGCTATCGACCTGGATGCGCATTCAACCCCTCGGTGCTCCGGGGCGGCGTCAGATGCCCTATTTCGAGATCAACGACGAAGAAATGAAAGCCCTCATCGATTTCTTCGAATGGACCGACAGCATCGACACCCAGGATTGGCCGCCCACGGTTGCCGGCTGACCTCCTCGCGCTTTCTTCCACGCATCCACGGGAACCTCGAATCATGAAATACGAAACCCAGAAGGTGGCGTATCCCTTCTTTGTCCTTGCACTGGCTTTGTTCGCCTTGCAGATGGTCTTCGGCTTATTGGGCGCTGCTGCCTACGTCTGGCCGAATTTTCTGGCCGAAGCCATGCCGTTCAACATCAGCCGCACCAGTCATACCAACCTGCTCATCGTCTGGCTGTTGATCGCCTTCATGGGCTGCGCCTATTACCTCATGCCTGAAGAGGCCGAACAGGAAATCTACAGCCCCAAACTGGCGTACATCCAGCTCGCGATCTTTGCCGTGGCCGGAGCCGGTTCATTGATCGGCTACCAGTTCGGCATTCATGAAGGTCGCCATTACCTCGAACAGCCGCTGTGGGCCAAGATTTTCATCACGATCTCGTTCCTGGTGTTCCTTTTCAACACCAGCGTAACGCTCGCACGCGGACGGCGTACCGCCATCAACATGGTGCTCATGCTCGGGCTGTGGCTGGCTGCGATATTCTGGATGTTCGCCTTCTACAACCCCTCCAACCTGGCGTTGGACAAGCTGTGGTGGTGGTGGATCGTGCATATCTGGGTGGAAGGCGTGTGGGAGCTCATCATGGCTTCGCTGCTAGCCTATCTGCTCATCAAGATGACCGGCGTCGATCGCGAAATCATCGAAAAATGGCTCTACGTCATCGTCGGCCTGGCCCTGTTCTCGGGTCTGCTCGGCACTGGCCACCATTACTACTGGATCGGCACGCCCGGCTATTGGCAGCCCATTGCCAACGTGTTCTCGACGTTGGAGGTGGTTCCCTTCTTCGCCATGGTGGTGTTCGCGTTCTACATGTTCTGGAAAGGCAAACGTAATCACCCCAACCAGGCCGCCATGCTCTGGACGCTGGGGTGCGCTGCCACGGCTTTCTTCGGCGCCGGCGTGTGGGGCTTCATGCACACCCTGTCATTCATCAACTATTACACCCACGGCACGCAAATCACCGCCGCGCACGGCCATCTGGCCTTCTACGGTGCGTACGTGATGCTCGTGCTCGGCATCATTACCTACGCCATGCCGCAAATGCGACGCGTACAGCCGTACAACCAGGTGATCAACATGTGGGCATTCTGGATGATGACCGGCGCGATGTGGTTCATGACCTTCACGCTCACCTTCGCCGGCGTCGTGCAAACTCACCTGCAGCGCGTCATGGGGATGAACTTCATGGAAGTGCAAAGCCAGCTCGGTTTGTTTTACGCCATGCGTTTCGGCACCGGCATCGTGGTCGCCAGCGCCGTGCTGATCTTCATCTACTCCATATTCGGCCCGGTCCGTGAAGAACGGCCGGCTTTCATGAACGGGGAGCCTGCCGCAGCCAGCGGCGGCAAATGACCAATGACGCCGCCGGACTACACGTTCGGCGGTTTACCGGGAAGTCTCCATGCACGCCATCGCTACCCCACTCCAGCCCGATCCGACCCAGGACATTCCATTCTATGCGCCGGTCGGCAACGAATGCACCCTGTTCGAATACGCCTATGAACGCGGTTTGCCGCTGCTCATCAAGGGGCCGACCGGGTGCGGAAAAACCCGCTTCGTGCAGCATATGGCCGCGCGTCTGGGAAAACCGCTGTACACCGTTGCCTGCCATGACGACCTCACCGCCGCCGACCTCACCGGCCGCTATCTGCTTCAGGGCGGTGAGACCCGTTGGGTGGACGGTCCGCTCACACGCGCTGTGCGCGAAGGCGGCATTTGCTATCTCGACGAAGTGGTCGAGGCGCGCAAAGACGTCACTGTGGTGCTGCATCCGCTCACCGACGACCGTCGTCTGCTGCCGCTCGAACGCACCGGCGAACTGTTGCAAGCGCCTCCGGAATTCATGCTTGTGGCCTCGTACAACCCCGGCTATCAACACATACTCAAGAGCCTCAAGCCCAGCACGCGGCAACGTTTTGTGGCCCTCGCGTTCGATTTTCCACAACCTGAAATCGAAACGGACGTGGTGGCGCGCGAAAGTGGTCTGGCGCGCGATCGCTGCGCTGCACTCGTCAGCCTTGCCGGACGGCTGCGTTTGCTGAAAGGACAGGATCTGGAAGAAGGCGTGTCGACCCGCCTGCTGATCTACTGCGCCAGTCTGATCGCAGCCGGCCTGCCCATACTCGAAGCGGCACAGGCCACTATTGTGGAGCCGCTGTCGGACGACGATGACGTCAAGTACGGCTTGCGCGAAGCCATCCTGGCAAGCTTCGGCTGAAGGAGAAAGCATGCTGCAGTTTCTCGAACTGGAGGAGTTCGTCGGCCGCAAGTGGCACCACTGGGCCTCGTCGGCTGCGAGCTATGCGCGCCACCCCGCGGCCGGCGTCGAACTGGAGGCCGTCCTCCCCGCGCTGGGCACCTTTTTTCGCGCTTCGGGCGGCGATGCCGGCGTCGAGGTGGGCGCCATCATCGCGCGCAGCTCCAAGCACCGTTTGAATCTGCGCCAACGTCTGGGCTTTGATGAAGAAGTCATCGACCGCGCCCGCCTCGACGACGAGAACCTGCTGCTGCCGTTACGCATCGATCTTTTTCCTGATGTGCGACACAACCGCGATCTGTATTTCTGGCTCACCGCCTTTTTTGCCGTTGCCCTGCGCACGCCGCAATCCGCTGATCCTCTGCGTAATGATCTCGCACGTCTGCGCGAAGCCGTGCGCGCATCGACCGAAATCCGTCGGCGATTGCCCGGATTGAATGACCGCTATCTGGCATTGTGCGAGGCGTTGCGCGCCGTGCGCCCGCAACGCACGCGTCTGCCGCCAGTCGAGCGTGCGCTTGAAGACACCATTCTCGCCGTACTGGGCGCCACCGCGCCCGCAGAGGAGATCGCCCGTCGCATGCATGCGGCCGTGCTCGACGTCGAGCAACCGCTGGACGCCTTTCATGCGCCGCGCGGCTATCGTCCGCCATTGCCAGTGCCGCTGTGGGGGGAAGTCATCGCCGTCACCCGAACCGTTTCCCGCGATCCTGACAACGACACGCCTGATGGCGAAACCTCCAGCGCCCAGGCCAGCGCCGGCAAACGCAAGGCCGAACGCCGGCATCAGGATCAAACCGAACGGGACGACCCGTTGGCGGCCAACCGTTTCGAGAAAATGCTGTCGTGGACCGAGATGGTGAACCTCAACCGTATCGTCGAAGACAACGATGAGGAGGAAGCCCGTCGCGCCGCCGAGGAAATGGAAGAAGTCGTGCTCAGTCCGCACAAGCAACGCGCGGCAACTCGCATGAAGATTGATCTCGACCTCCCTTCGGACGAGGTTACCGGCGCCCGCCTGCAGGGCACGCACCTGTATCCGGAATGGAATTATCGCAAGCAGCTCTATCTGCCCGACCATTGTCAGGTGCATACCGAGGTGCAAAGCGAAGAAGGCGAAAACTGGACACCGGACGAGGCCACGCGCCGTCGCATTCGTCGCGTGCGGCGCGAATTCGAGGCCCTGCGCCCTCGCCGCGAGACATTGCGCGGCCAGATTGATGGCTCCGAACTCGACATGGACGCCGTCATCCGCAGTCGATGCGATCTGGCTGCCACCGGCCATGGCAGCGACCGTCAGTATCTTGCCACGCGTCCGCAGACGCGCGATCTGGCGGTGTCCATCCTCATCGACGTGTCCCTCTCAACGGATGCGTGGCTGGAAGACCGGCGGATTCTTGACGTCGAAAAGGAAGCGTTGCTGGTGCTCGGTCATGGCCTGACCGGCTGTGGCGACGATTACGCCATACATTCCTTCACCTCTCATCGTCGCAACAAGGTGTGGATCAAGACCCTCAAGAACTTTGACGAAAGCATGAACGACCGCGTCACGCGTCGCATCGCCGCGCTCAAGCCCGGCTACTACACGCGGATGGGCCCGGCCATTCGTCATGTGTGCGGCGAACTGGCGAAACGACCCAATCGTCACCGTCTGCTCCTCGTGCTCACCGACGGCAAACCCAACGACACCGATTATTACGAAGGCCGCTACGCCATCGAAGATACGCGCCGGGCCATTCTCGACGCCCGTCGCGAAGAAATACGCGTATTCGGCGTAACCATCGACAGCGAAGCCCATCAGTATGTATCCCGTCTGTTCGGTCGCGGCGCCTACGCCATCATCCAGCGGCCCGAGCATCTTTCCCTTGCCTTGCCGGGCATTTACCGGCAGGTCACCACGAGTTGACAGGACCTCACCATGACACGTCATCGCCCTTTGATCGCCCTGCTCGTCGCACTCGCCCTGGCTCTGGTCCTCATGCTGCCGCTTATCTGGTTCATCAACACTACGGACTGGGGCATCCTGTTGATGTTCCTCGTGCCTTTTGCGGTGTTCGGCCTGATCCGTTGCAGCCTGCGACTTGCGGACTGGGCCGGAATCACGCCCTACAGAGACGAACGCTGAGCCCGCTCACGCAAGCTGCGCAAAGAGATAACCCCCGGCAATCAACGCGAGCATCAGACACAGCGCACCTCCGAACACACCGCGCCAGGAAGACGGCGCAACCGACAACCCCAGATACACGCTCAACACCTTCCACGCCTTGAACCCCGTCACCATCAGCAACAGTGTCGCTGACCACAGAGGCAACGGCTGTAGGCGCGTATCCGTGCCGAGCTGGGCCGAAAACATGCTCACCAATGTCAGCAGCATCAGACTGGCCCACGTCAACACCAACGTACGCGTATTCATGATCTCTCCTTGTCAGCGCAACAGATACAGCAGCGGATAGAGCACAATCCAGATCAGATCGACCATATGCCAGAAAGCCGTCACCGTTTCGACGTTGGCTCGCGAGGTGCGCCACATCACGAGCCCGAGCAAGATCAGGCCGAAGATCACGTGCGCAAAATGAAAGCCGGTGAGCAGGTAATAGAACGCGAAAAACGTGTTGCTCTCGGGTGTCAGCCCGGCGTCAATCTTGGCCGCGTATTCGACGAGCTTGACCCCACAAAACACCAACCCGAGCAGCAAGGCCAGACCCAGCCAGATTCGCGTTTGCCGCACGTCGCCACGGATCACGTCTTTCACGGCGAACGCGGCAAACAGACCACTACTCAACAACACCATGGTGTTGATGCCCCCCATGACCGGGTCGAGCATGAGCTGCGAAGCATCGAACACTGCGCGCTCTTCCGCCCGCATCCACGCGAACATGGCAAAAAACGCAGCGAAAACCACGATTTCGCTCAGGATGAGCACCCACATCAGGGGGTTGCCGGGCAAACCTGACAGCGGTCCCCAGCCGGGATTGGGTAAAGCCTGTTCGGCTGTATTGCGATTCATGCAGGCACGCCAGCGTCCGAATCTGGACGGTCTCGGTCGGCTTTCGCGCCGCCAAACAACACACTGCGTGCATCAGCAATCGCCTGCCCCGACATCAGACGGCGAATGCCCACTGCACACCGCCCAAGCATCCAGATCAGTGCCAGCGTGAAAAAGGTGTACCCCAAGGCCCACGACATCCAGGCCGGCGCCGTGAACAGGCCGAGCACATGCCATGCAAGATATGCGCACAGCGCAGCCAAAATGCCGATCCAGAAGGTTCTCACCTGAAAGAGCAGATGGCTGTGCGCGACCTCTTCGGCGCGGCGCATTCGCCACCAGGCCAGCAGCATGCCCAACGGCGCGGTGACCACCGCCATCACGCTGCCGATGTACAGTACATAGACCACCGCTGCGGTGAGCCGACCCGCCGGAGCCGCAGAAGAAACCTCGTGATCGCGCATGTTCCTGTCTCCCTGATTGCCTTGTCAGCCATATTTCATGACTGCCATGATGTGACTCAGGGCTGCGCGCCACCTTGCTCTGGATCAAGCCGTGAAACTGCGCGGGCGAACATGTTATGATCCGACCCCGTTGCGCCGGTGGTGGAATTGGTAGTCACGCTGGTCTTAGGAACCAGTGCCGCAAGGCGTGAGGGTTCGAGTCCCTCCCGGCGCACCAGTCATGTCGTTCTTCTCTGCCGGCCTCGGCCTCGTCTGGCCACATCAACAGCCGTCTCACCAAAATCCCGCGTATTTTCCGAATCCAGCCACCACGGCCAGGTTCAGAGAATATGCTGCTTTGATGTCGATCAATACAGCCTTCCTGTAAAAACTTTAAGCTTACGACATGCTGACATGCATCTTCAGCGTGACGGCAAGGTCTCTCTCCTTCCTGCTACCCAAACCATACCCACCTCCCCCGGTCGGTAGCTTCAAAGGAAGGATTTTTCGGGCGGTCCATTGGACCGCCCTTTTTTTTGCCATGCTGCGCGATTCGGAAGGATCGGGTCGACATGAGCGGCTATCCTCTTTCTGCGCGCTGACTTCATCCAGATCAAGTGGCTTCGACACACGGGCTGCTAGCCTCACATGGTCATTTTCCATTGTGGAACCACGATGTCGTCTCTTACCCTGTTAGCGCGCGCGCTGCCCGATCACGTTCACGCCGAATTGCTGTCACGACTGGCCAACCATCTGATGAAAGGTCAGGAAATTCGGACTCGTCTGAATGAAATCGAAGGACAGCGCATCTGCATTGCCGCCATCGACAGCGGTCGCTCTCCTGTTTTCATCCTTCGAAACGGCCACCTCGAACGTTGCGCAGAAGAAGCATGGGACGTGCGAATTGCCGGTACCCTGGCGGACCTGCTCCGGCTGGCGAGCCGGGCCGAGGATCCTGACACCCTGTTTTTTCAGCGTCGTCTGACGCTCGAAGGCGATACTGAAACCGGATTGCTGATCAAGAATCTGCTCGATGCGCTCGAATTTGATCTCGACGCGCACTTTGCAGCCGTTCTCGGCGCACGCGCAGGACGCGTCGCCACATCCATTGCTGAACGACTGCCCCGTCCGGCAATCCCGCAGAGATTATTCAGGAAGGTTCTTGGAGTTCATCACTCGTGACTTTCCACTCCATGCCGGGGCGGTCGTACCAGTAGCCATTGCACCACGCACCGTCCGGTTGCGCCTCTTGCAAATCGGCCAGCAGCGCAGCACCGGCGCCGCCGTCAAGTGCAACGGAAAAGGCCGAGATTGCGGTTTGGGTGAGCTGCGGAAGATGCGGCGATATGCGTACGACGTCGACCCCCAGCTCCCGCATTTCCGGCACCTCCGCAACCAGGTTGGCCAGGCTTGCCGATTGTGTCTGAATGCCATTGATGGTGAGAAAATCCTCGCCTTCGCGCGTGCGCACCAAACGACCTTCCGGATCCTCCTTACAGCACAACCCGCAGTCATCCTTGGTACGGCCGCGCGTGCGCGCGGAAAAGCAACGCGCGGAAAATGCCAGCGGTAGGCGTCCGAAGGCAAAAACCTCGGTTTCGACTTTCTCCGGACGAGCTCGCTGCATTGCGGCCAGTGTTTCTCGCGACAGTTCCACGGGCATCACCCAGCGTTTCGCACCTAGATCAGCCAACCAGTCGAGCGTAGTCGGGTTGTAGATATTGAGATGCGGCCCGGCCACGAACGGGATGCCCGCTTTCACGGCTACGCCTACCATGGCCATGTCGTTGGCTTCCACCGCATGAAGACCGTTTCCGGCAATGCGGCGCAGGGTCGACAAATCCGATTCGGCCTCAACCAACGCCAGCGAAGAAAGGACCACTTCCTTGCCCGCATCGGTCATTTTCGAACCGATTTCAAGCCAGTCATCGAGCTTGAGCTCGCGCCGTTTGGGGCACACCGTTTCCCCAAGGTAAACGATCTCCACCCGCGAGTCGGCCACCTCCTCGTAAAACGCAAAAACATCTTTGCGCGGCCAGAAATATTGCAACGGACCCAATGAGATCTTCATGTCTGCTCCGGAAAATTCATTGCCAGGCACGATCCAGCGCGCCAAGCGTGTGGATACGTCCTTCAGAGACACCATTCAACGTCTCCACCCAGGAAGCTCGCGGCGCGAACTGACCGGGTGCTGCGGCACAGGCATCAATCGCTGCACGTAATACGCGGGTGATCTGCGCGACATAGGCCGGACTGCGCTGACGCCCTTCGACCTTGATTGCACACACGCCGGCCTGCATCAGTTCAGGCAGCATGTCGAGCACCGACAGGCTGGCGGGCTCCTCAAAGGCATAGCCGATCTCCCCCTCAACCTCGAAACGCCCTTTACACAGGGTTGGATAACCGGCCGGTTCATCCGGCGCATAGGTGTCGATCAACACACCGTTGAGTCGCGCACGACGTCCGGCATCGCTTTCCTCCCAGCGCACGGCCTGCGCGGGAGAACACACTCCGCGAGTATTCGGTGATTGCCCGGTGACGTAAGACGATAACGCACAGCGCCCCTCCACCATCACGCACAGGCTTCCGAAGCCGAACACTTCCACCTCGACCGGACTGTGTTCGATCACCCGACGCACCTGCGACAAAGACAACACCCGCGGCAGCACCACACGGGAAATGCCAAACTGTTCATGCATCAAGCGGATCGCTTCATGGGAGGTGGCCGAGCCTTGCACCGACAGATGCAGGCGCAACCCCGGATGATTGCGCGCGGCATGTCGCAGCAGGCCAGGATCAGCGAGAATCACCGCATCCACGCCAAGCGCCTCGGCGCGCACAAGCGCTGATGTCCATTCCGACCAGGCATCCGGCTGTGGATAGGTATTCAGCGCGACGAGCACTTTCGCACCGCGCGCATGCGCATATTCGACGGCGCGCCGAGCCCCGTCGTCGTCAAAGTTGAGGCCGGGAAAGTTACGCGCATTGGTGGCGTCGCGAAATCCCATGTAAACGGCATCCGCGCCGTTGTCGACCGCAGCTTTGAGCGCCGGCAGACTCCCCGCCGGGCAAATCAGTTCAGGACGTTGGCTCATGATGGACTGGTAACGAATTGGCGTCACGACAGTCTAGGCAGAGCTTCGGATGCGACCTTGACCCGCATCAAGTGACGTGTA
>DATGNI010000088.1:0-39078 GCA_035306825.1 Azoarcus sp.
TGGCGTCATTACGGCATCAACGCCGCTCACCTCACCCCCACCCAGTCAGCCCGGCTGGCGGTGATGCTGCCCAATCCGCGCGTTTACGGTGCGAATTTCACGCCGCGCCTTGCGCGTCACGCGAATGCGGTGCGGCAACACATAGGCTATTCCCGCATTCCGAATTGAAGTAATCACCCACAGTTCAACCTCGAGCCCAGTGTTTCAAGCGTCTTGGCCAGTCTCGTACGGGCATGATGCAAGACCATCTCTCCGGAGCACTTCGAACTCACTCCGTCGCGCCACCGGACATGGGAAAACCCTGCCTGTTTGTTTGATCCAGATCCCGGCGCTCACCGTGGCAGAATTGAATCAGCCCCGCGTTGGACTGTCGTTACGGCACACAAAACCGTAGAATCGCGCCTGCAGCCATTCCCGCTTCTTCTCTCCTCATCGAGGCACCATGTCCACAGAAGAGCAGCACAACCCTGACGACGTACAGCAACACCTGCGTGCGGTGCAGGAGCTGCTCGCCCGTCGTCGTCTCGTCGAGGATCTCGTACATCGTCAGGAGATGGCGCACCACGATCTCGTCGATGGTCTGGTACATCGACAGCACCTCGCCGAATTGCAGGAACTGCTCGACAACATGCACTCGGCGGACGTCGCGTTCGTGCTCGAGGCGCTGCCGCTCGAAGACCGTCTTTTCATTTGGAATCTGGTCCGGGTCGAGCGCGACGGCGAAATTCTGCTCGAAGTTTCTGACGCAGTGCGCGAGTCGTTGATCGAGACGATGGATGCCGAGGAGCTCAAGGCAGCCGTCGCGCCCCTGGATGCGGACGAACTCGCCGACCTTGCGCCCGATCTGCCGCCCGAGGTCATTCAGGACGTCTACCAGGCGCTTGATCCCGAAGGTCGTGAACAGCTGCGCGCGGCGATGTCTTACCCCGAAGACACCGTTGGCGCGCTGATGGATTTCGACATGGTGACGGTGCGCGAAGATGTGACGCTCGAAGTGGTGCTGCGTTATCTGCGCCGTTTCGAAAATCTGCCGGATCACACGGACAAGCTCTTCGTCATTGATCGCGACGAACACCTGCGCGGCATCCTGACGCTGGAAACCCTGCTGACCAACGATCCGGAAAAGACCGTCTCCGAAGTCATCAGCGCCGGCACGGTCATCAGTTTCGTGCCGGGCGATGATGCCAGTGAGGCGGCTCAGGCTTTCGAACGTTACGACTTGATTTCCACGCCGGTGGTGGATGCCGAAAAGCGCATCATCGGCCGTCTGACCGTGGCCGACATGGTCGACTTCATCCGCGAAGAAGGCGAACAGGAAATTCTCAGCAAAGCCGGTCTGCGTGAAGAAGAAGACATCTTCGCCTCGGTCTGGGATTCAGTGAAGAACCGCTGGGCCTGGCTGGCGATCAACATGGTGACCGCGATCATCGCCTCTCGCGTGATTGCGCTGTTCGAAGATTCGATCGAGAAAATCGTCGCACTGGCCGCGTTGATGCCCATCATCGCCGGCATCGGCGGCAACTCCGGCAATCAGACCATCACCATGATTGTGCGTGCTCTCGCCATGGGCCAAATCGAACAGAGTGCAGTCAATCGCCTGCTGCGCAAGGAAATGGGCGTGGCGCTGTTCAACGGGGTGGTCTGGGGCGGATTCCTCGGCGTGATGGCCTGGTGGCTGTATGGCAGCTGGCAACTGGGCGTCGTGATGACCGCCGCAATGATGCTCAACCTGTTGCTGGCTGCGTTTGCCGGGGTCGTTATCCCGATGATGCGCACGCGTCGAGGCAAGGATCCGGCGCTCGGCAGCTCGGTCATGATTACCGGACTGACCGATTCAGGCGGCTTCTTCATCTTCCTTGGCCTGGCGACGATCTTCCTGCTCTAGGGCTCTGACAAGACTTAACGATAAGAGCGCGGCGATGCGGCAGGGGCACAAGCAAGAACGTGATCGCCCGACCAAGTCAGGCCCCCACAAAAACCCGATGCAACGCGATTCATTCTGTTAACGTTTCTGGCGTTCCAGATATTCCTTCAACGCCACCGCGTTGTTGTGTTCCTCATCGCGCGCGGCAAACAACAAGGTCACGCGCCCGCGCATGGCGCACAGAGCATCCAGCCCCTCAGGCTGGGCATCCAGTTCGGCGAAATAACGGCGGCGGAATTCGGGCCATTTTTTTGCATCGTGTGCAAACCAGCGGCGCAGGGCGTCCGACGGCGCAAGCGCCTGCTCCCAACGATCCACGGCGGCCTTCTCTTTCGACAGACCGCGCGGCCACAGCCGATCGACGAGAACACGTTTGCCGTCGCTGTCCTGCGCAGGTTCATACACGCGCTTGACGCGGAATTCGCCGCCAGCCATTTCTTGCCCCCCTATTGCTCCAAGACCGCAAAAGCTTCACGCGCGGCGGCGATCGTCGCATCGATCTCCTTTTCGCCGTGCGCAATGGAAACAAAACCGGCTTCGAAAGCCGACGGTGCGAAGGCGTGCCCTGCGTCCAGCATCGCGTGAAAGAAACGCTTGAACGCCGCCGTATCGCACGCAGTCACCTCGGCGAACGAAGCCGGCACTTCAGATCCGAAATACAGGCCAAACATGCCGCCGAGCGAGTCGGCGCGGAAACGCACTCCGGCATCGCGCGCGGCCGCTTCCAGTCCTTCGGCCAGGCGTTTGGCACGCGCGGAAAGTGTTTCATAGAAGCCCGGTTCGTCCAGCACTTTCAGCGACGCCAGGCCGGCCGCGACCGCCACCGGACTTCCTGACAGGGTGCCGGCCTGATACACCTCGCCGAGCGGCGCAATGGCTTCCATGATGTCGCGTCGCCCTCCAAAGGCGCCCACCGGCATGCCCCCGCCAATCACTTTGCCGAGCGTCGTCAGATCGGGGGCAATCCCTGTCAATCCCTGCACGCCTTGAGGCCCCACGCGGAAACCGGTCATCACCTCATCGAAGATCAACACCGCGCCATGCCGCGTGCAAATTTCACGCAGCCCCTCAAGAAAACCCGGCTTCGGCTTGATCAGATTCATGTTGCCCGCAACCGGCTCGACGATGATCGCCGCAATTTCATCACCGCGTGCAGCAAACACCTCTTCGACCTGCTGCAGATCGTTGTAATCGAGCACGATCGTGTGTTTCGCAAAATCATCGGGCACCCCGCCGGAAGACGGATTGCCGAAGGTCAACAGCCCTGAACCTGCCTTCACCAGCAGGCTATCGGCATGGCCGTGGTAGCAGCCCTCGAATTTGACAATCGCGTCACGCCGGGTAAAACCGCGCGCCAGCCGAATCGCGCTCATCGTCGCCTCGGTACCGGAACTGACCAGCCTGACCAATTCAACCGACGGCAAACGACGACAAATTTCTTCTGCCATCTCGACTTCACCCTCGGTCGGCGCGCCGAAGGACAGACCCGATAGCGCGGCTTCACGTACGGCCTCGACGATCGCGGGATGAGCGTGTCCGGCGATCGCCGGGCCCCATGAACCCACATAATCGATGTATTCCGTGCCTTCAACGTCCCAGACGCGAGCCCCTTCGGCGCGTTCGATGAACCGCGGCGTTCCCCCGACCGAACCGAAAGCACGCACTGGAGAGTTCACACCTCCGGGGATGCTCCGGGCTGCTCGTTCAAACAAATTCTGATTGCAATTGCTCATGAAATTCCGGGCCTCAATTCTTGAAAAGATCCTGAATGGCCGCCGCGCGAACAGCGGGCTCCTGGGCGCTGAATACGTCAGAAATGACTGCCACCAGATCAACGCCAGCCTCAACCAGCTGCGGCGCGTTATCCAATGTGATGCCGCCGATACCGACCACCGGCACGCTGAGCTCGGCTTTCGCACGTTGCACCAGTTCAAGCGACGCACGCGGCGCATCCGGTTTGACCGACGACGCAAACATCGCGCCGAAGGCAACATAATCCGCCCCGGCCGCAACCGCCGCTTCTGCGCGCGCCCATTCGTCATAACACGACACGCCCAGAATCAATGTGTCGCCCAAACGGGCACGTATCTCGGCCAGATCGCCATCCTCGCCGCCCACGTGCACGCCATCGGCTCCAACCTCGAGCGCCAGCTCGACTTTGTCATTGACAATGAACAGCGCATCATTTGCGCGGCACAGTGCGGCAACCGCGAGCGCCTGCTCTCGCCGCACCGCGTCAGAGACAAGCTTGTTGCGATATTGCACCACCGCCGGACGTCCTTGCAGCGCCTGTTCAAGCACTGCAAGCAGACGATCGCTGTCGCGGATGTCCGGCGTCACGAGGTAAAGACCTCGCCTCAATCGTTCACGCATCGAAACACTCCATAAGCGAGACCCCGTGCCGTGCCGCACGCAGCACGGCCGCGAAGTATCGGGACCGTAAAATACGATAATATGGGGGATTCTACGCCAAACAATTAGGAGCACGCCGACCCATGGCAACCCCTGAATACAAAAAATGGATGTGTCTGATTTGCGGTTTCATTTACGACGAAGCAGCAGGGATTCCGAGTGAGGGCATTGCGCCCGGAACGCGCTGGGAAGATGTCCCGCCCAACTGGACCTGCCCCGAATGCCAAGCGCGCAAAGAAGATTTCGAAATGGTCGAAATGTGACCTTGCAGCGGTTAGGCACCTCATCAAGGTGCCGCGGCGCGCGCAATGTCTGACCTTCCCAAACACCGACACCGCCGATACCGGCCTGGCGCGAAAGCTTGAACCTTCACGCCATTACGTTCCACCGGAAGAGGCAACTCCCTGTCCAACCTAACAGGAGGCCCCTGTGGCGCGCCCCGAATACGAAAAATGGACCTGTCTTGTCTGCGGTTTCATCTACGACGAAGCCGCAGGGATTCCCAATGATGGCATTGCCCCCGGCACGCGATGGGAAGACCTTCCCTCAGACTGGGTCTGCCCGGAGTGCCAGGCGCCAAAAGAAGATTTTGCACGGGTCGAGACCTGACGTCTCACCCCGACCCTTCGCACAATGTGTTGCATTCTGCGCAACACTTAATGTTTCAGAACATTGCAGACCACACATTAATGTCGCATAGTCCAACCTGATCCGGGGCGTTGCAAAATGTTTCGCCCTGCTCGAAATCAGCAAGGGAAAGGCGCCATGGACTTGACCGGCCTTCGGGTGATGGTCATCGACGACAGCAATACCATCCGTCGCAGCGCCGAGATTTTTCTCGGCCAGACGGGCTGTGAGGTCGTCCTCGCCGAAGACGGCTTCGATGCGCTGAGCAAGATTTCCGATCATCGCCCGGACGTGATTTTCATGGACATCATGATGCCGCGGCTGGATGGCTATCAGACCTGTACGCTGATCAAGCGCAACCCCGAGCTCGCGTCGACCCCAGTGATCATGCTGTCTTCGAAAGACGGTCTGTTCGACCGGGCGCGAGGGCGCATGGCCGGTTCCAGCGAATATCTCACCAAACCCTTTACGAAAGACAGCCTGCTGAAGACTGTCGCCGCACACACTCAGCGCAAGTGCGCCTAGAAAACCAATAAATCCTGTTTGCAGAGGGGACGAAGCCAATGCCGATCAAGAAAATCCTCGTTGTTGACGACTCTCCAACTGAGCGCTTCGCGCTGACCGAGGTTCTGACCCAACACGGCTATGAAGTAGTTACCGCCGAAAACGGTGAAGAAGCCGTCGCCAAAAGCAAGACTGAATTGCCCGATTTGATCCTGATGGACGTTGTCATGCCGGGGATGAACGGCTATCAAGCCACCCGCACAATCTCGCGCAACGACGCCACCAAGGCGATTCCAATCATCATCTGCACCACCAAGGGCCAGGAAACCGACCGAATCTGGGGGGTTCGCCAAGGCGCGCATGATTACCTCGTCAAGCCAGTCGCCCACCCCGAACTTCTTGACCGCATCCAAAGCCTTGGCTGACCAGCATGGCCCAACGCATCAGTCTCCAGGAATTTCAGGCGAATCTTTCTGAACGACTTGCGCAGTCCAGTTCCAGCGAACCGCGCACTTTGCTCGCATTGGAAACGCCTACTGAAAACTGGCTCGTCAACCTCGCCGACACAGGGGAGGTTCTGCCGGTTCCGACGATCACCCCGGTACCCATGACGCATGCGTGGTACCGCGGCCTCGTCAATGTGCGCGGTACGCTTTGCAGCGTGGTCGACTTTTCCCGCTTTCAGTCTGGCGCGCCAACCGCACTGACCGGTACTGCACGCATCCTGCTCACCAACGCCCGGCACAGCAACGGCATCAGTCTGCTGTTCTCGCGCGCAAGCGGGCTGCGCAGTGAAGAAGAGTTCAGCGCGCTTGCGGACGCGTCCGACGCGCGTCCTTGGATACGTCAAACCCTGGTCGACTCCGACGAGCGCCAATGGCTGCTTCTGGACGTCGCATCATTAATACGCACTCCTGATTTCCTCCAGGCCGGCCTGCTTGAAGCCTGACACGGACCCGAATATCCACTACCCACGCTGCGGAGCACCCTCATGGCATTCAAATTGTCCGCGCCGTTCTTCGGCAGAGCGAAGAAAGCTTCCAGAAAGAAAACGCAAGACCCAGGCCCGGAAACGCCCATCGAAAACCAGTCTCCACAGACGCCGCCCCCTCCGTCTGACGAGCGCCCGGTTTCGGAGCGCATGCGGGGCAGCTTCCTCCTGTTCGGCTTGCTGATCATTGCCACCATCGTTCTGCTGGCATTAGAGAGCCGCCAATCGATGAACGCCACGCTGCACGTCGCCGCCTCGGGCGAATTGCAAATGCTTTCGCAGCAAATTGCCAAGGCCGGTCAGCGCGCCGTCCAGGGCAATCGTGACGCCTTCGCCGAACTGCGCTCTGCGCGCCAGCGCTTCGATCAGCTCCTCGCCACATTGACCCACGGCGGAGAACTGCAGGATCGGAACGTACCTGCCAGCCCCGCCAGCATCCAGCCGGCGCTGGCCACTCTGGCCGAACGCTGGGAAAACGTTGGTCGCGACGCCCAATCGTTGATCGACGGCGAAGAAAGCATCGCCGTACTTGATCGCGCGGTCGCAATGATCAACGCCTTCGACCCGTTGCTGTACGACCTCACCCAGCGCATTGCGCAAAGCAAGATCCGCAGTGATGCCGGCAGCCGCGTCGCGCTGCTTTCTCAAGACACGCTGCTGATCACCCAGCGCATTGCCAAGAACGCCAACACCCTGATCGCCGGCGAATACGCCGACCCCGAGGCCGCCCACCTGATTGGTGTCGACCCCGAACAGTTCAGGCAGACCGTTGCGGCGCTGAAACAGCTCTCGAGCAGCGACCCGGTGATGCTGAAAGAAATTGCCGACCTGGAATGGTACGCCGCGGAAACCCTCGCCGCAGCCGGACGCATTACCGAAAACATCCAGACCCTCGCCCAAGCCAAGCAAACCGGCGCACGCATGTTCGACGCGTCGTCCCATCTGCTTGCCGACACGCGCGAACTCTCGGCCGCCTATGAACGTCAGTATGCCGGCGTCAGTCTGCTGCTATGGAGCGTACTGGTCTGCGGCATCGCCGCACTGTTGGTCCTGTCACGGATCGTCAAGGCCTACAACAACGACCTTGGCCGCCGCCGCTCGGCCGCTGAACATCAACGTCAACTCGCGGAAGAAGAGCGCAATATCGCGCAACAGGCCATTCTGCGCCTGATGAACGAAATGGGTGATCTTGCCGACGGAGACCTCACGATCCGTGCAACGGTGTCGGAAGACATCACCGGCGCAATTGCCGACTCGGTCAACTACACGGTCGAAGAGCTCGCGGTGCTTGTGCGACGCATCAACGATGCAGCCACGCGTGTCACCGCGGCCACCGAATCCGCGCAGCTCATCTCGGGCCAGCTCCTTGAGGCCACCGAACGTCAGTCACAGGAAATCGAGGAAGTCGGTGCCACCGTCGAACGTATGGCCCGCTCGATGACCGATTCGTCCGAACGCGCATTGCAGTCCGCACAGGTGGCTCGCCACTCGCACAGCGCCGCCCAGAAAGGCGCGACCGCAGTGGAAAACACCATCCGCGGCATGAACGATATCCGCGAACAGATTCAGGAAACTTCCAAACGCATCAAGCGACTGGGCGAGTCCTCCCAGGAAATTGGCGAGATTGTCGAACTGATTTCGGATATTACCGAGCAAACCAACGTACTCGCACTCAACGCCGCCATTCAGGCCGCCTCTGCGGGCGAGGCAGGCCGTGGTTTCACCGTGGTCGCAGAAGAAGTCCAGCGTCTTGCTGAACGCTCCGGCGAAGCCACCAAGCAAATCTCCTCAATCGTGAAATCGATTCAGACGGACACGAAAGATGCGGTCAGCGCGATGGAGTCCACCACTCGAGATGTGGTCGAAGGCGCCCAGCTGACCGACGCCGCAGGCCAGGTTCTGTTTGAAATCGAACGCGTCTCAACCGAGACCGCCGAACTGATCGAGCAAATCTCGGGCGACATCCAGAGCCAGGCAGCAACCGCCGGCCGCGTCGCCGGCACAATGAAGGATATTCTCGCGATTACGGATCAAACCACCCGTGGCACGCAACAGACCGCCGTCTCGGTTGGCCAACTCGCCGATCTCGCGGTCGAACTCAAGGGCTCCGTATCGGGCTTCAAAGTGTAACGGGACAGGACATGGCACATGCACTGGACATCGGACCGATCAGCTGGATTTACGATGAACTCGACGATGCGCTCACCCGCGCAGCCGAAATCATCGCCCAGGCTGCCGACGCCGAAGACTCACAAGCTCAGATCCAATCCGCGCAAAAACATCTGCACCGCGCACAAGGGGCGCTGAGCGTCGTCGATCTTGATGGGCCGACGCAGTTCTCCACGTTGCTCGATTATTTTGTCAGTGCCCTGGCGCATGGCGACATCCGCATCACCGCGGACACCACCACCCTCGCCAGTCGCGCCTGTTCTGCCCTGGCCAACTATCTCAGCGAGGCCATCGTCAACGGCAGCAACCAGCCGCTGCGTCTGTTCACGCTCTACCGCGAACTGGCTCAAGCCAGCGGCCGCACTGAAATTTCTGCGGCCGAAATGTTCTTCCCCGATCTCGACCGCCGTCTGCCGCGCCGCCACACCACGCCGGCACTCGACGGCGAAGCCCTGACACAACGCCTGCGCGGCGCTCAAGCTGCGTTCGAACGCGGCTTGCTCAGCTGGCTACGTTCCCCCCAGGACCCTGCCGGGGCGCAAACCATGCGTGATGCGGCCGCCGTGTTCGAGGCCCACCAGGACAGCCATGCGGCGCTCACCCTGTGGCGAGTCGCTCAAGGCTTTTTCGACGCTCTCGCCCATGGCGACATTCCCGCTTCCGAGCTACGCATCAAACAGATCTGCACCGGACTCGCCAAGGAAGCGCGTTCGCACGACGGCGGCCGTCACATTCCAGCCCGCGTATTACGCGACCTGCTGTTCGAAATCGGCCAGGCTCCGGCCCGCACGGACACCCAGCGGGAAATTCGCACTCTGTGGAATCTCGACGACTGGTGGCACCAGCCGGCCACGCCTCCCGCTGACATGCCGCTTGGCGCGCTCCTGCGTTCGCTGCGTGCCAAGTTAAACGCCGTGAAGCAAGAATGGGATCATCATGCCGCCGGCCAGGCATCCGCTCTACCCGCTTTCAACACGCATCTTGAGGACATTGCCGAAGAATCATTCAAACTCGGCCGTCCAGCCCTGCAACGCCTGCTCCAGGGCATCGCGCGTCTGACGCAATGGTTAAGCAAAAACCCCGACGCGAACACCGAGGCGCTCACGCTGGATGTTGCCACTGCATTGCTCACGGCCGAACTCAGCCTCAGCGGCGGCATCACCGACGACGAATTGCAGAACCACGCCGCCACCGCCCTGGCCCAGTTTGAAGCCCGTATCCAAGGTCGCAGCGCACCGGAGGAAACCCCTCATTTCAAGGCCGTTCACCGCGCCCAGGAATGGGAAGCGCGGCAACAGGTCGCGCGCGAAATCCAATCCAATCTCAACCACATCGAGCAAACGCTCGACGATTATTTCCGCGATCATTCGCGCCACGCGCCGCTCACCCAACTCGCCACACCGCTCCACCAGATCGAGGGCGCCTTGTTGCTGATCGGCGGCGAAGCCGCCCTGCCACTGTTACGCGAGGCCGGCGACACCATTACCGGTCTCACCAACGGAACAGAACCGGACGAAACGCACCTGGATCGTCTCGCGGACCGTTTGTCGATTCTCGGTTTCTATGTCGACGCGTTGCAGCACGGTCCCGCCAATTTTGAGGATTTTCTGCCGGCCGAAGAACGCAGCGCGCGCGCAGCGCAGCGCGACGCTCACGATGCGTTCATCACGGCAGAAACGCCGTCCGCCTCTTTGCCCGATTCCCCCGCGGCCTTCCAACCGGAAGTCACTGCCGAAGTCGAACCGCAGACCACCGTTGCAGCACCTGACGCCGATTCGTCCGCCCCGACGCTCGCGGAAGCGACGTCGCCTTCGTCTGTCGACGCCGGCTCCGACGTCGAACTGCTCGAAATCTTCATCGAAGAAGCCCATCACGTTCTGGCAACCATTGCCAACGAGCGCGCCGCGCTCGCCACGCGCGGCAGCCAAGAACCGCTGATCACGATTCGGCGCGGTGTGCACACGCTGAAGGGCAGCGGTCGTATGGTGGGCCTGACAGAATTCGGCGAAACCGCGTGGGAAGTCGAACAAACCCTCAATCGATGGCTGCAGCTTGAGTGGCCGGTTACTGAAGAATTGAAGGCCTTCATCGACCACGTTCACGACCGCTTTGACGCCTGGGTCGCCCACATCGAACACACCGGCGAGCTTTCCTTTGACACGCGCGACTTGCTTGCCGAAGCCGAAGACCTCCGCGCACGTGCAGAACCGGACACCGCTGCACCCGCGCCCGACAGTCCAGCAGACATTGCGACCGAACGTTCGAGCGACAGCGAAGAAGCAGAATTTCAGCCCTCCAACGAACCGGCCAGCCCCCCGGCATTGGCATTCGATTTCAATTCACTGCCAACGCTCGATCTTGACGAGGCGCTTGCGCGTACGGCTGACGACGAAAACACCGCCCCTGCACTTGACGCAGACTTGACGCAGCCCCCCACCGAGGCACCGTCCAATGAAAGCGCCGTCGCCGACGCGGAGCCGGGCACGGCCGAGCCATCTTTGTCGGCAAGCGTACCCATCGGCGATGTAGAGCTATCGCGTCAGCTGTTCGATCTCTACGTCACCGAAAGCGGCAAGCATTTGCACGCATTGCGTGAAGGCCTGCGTCCTCTGCACAGCAATCCGTCACCGCCTTCAGAACAGCTTCTGCGCGCGGTGCACACCTTGTCCGGCATCTCCAGCACGGCCCACATCAAACCCTTGCAGGGTCTTGCCCGCGCCACCGAATTCGCCTTTGGCCGTCTCCGTGAAGCGCAGCAGGCGCCCACCCCGGAACAGGTCGACCTGTTCTCGACCACCCTCGAATGCATGGAGGCGATGCTCGCCGAAATCGTCCATCAGCGCATGCCGCTCGCCGCGCCCGAACTCGAAGAGCAACTCGAGAATGTCGGTCACTCCGTCAGCGCCTCCCCTGCAGTGGAAGACAGCGCCCAGCTCCCCGGCTCTGTCGCCGCTGAAACGGATGACGCTGACGCTCCCCTTCTCATCTCTGACGATCTCGACGAACAGCTTTTGCCGATTTTTCTCGCGGAAGCCGAAGATCTGCTCAAGGGGCTCGACAAGCACTTGCGCGAATGGCAAGGCGATGAAAACAACCCCCAGCATCTTCGCCTCATCACACAACAGTTGCACACGCTCAAGGGCAGCGCGCGGATGGCGGGTGCGATGCGGCTGGGCGAACGTGTCCATCGGCTCGAGTCGCGTCTCGAACACGGCATCACCCATGCCAGCGCGCCGGCTCATCTGATCGAAGGGATTACAGGCGATCTGGATCAAATTGCACAGGTCCTCACCCGTCTGGCTGCGGGCGAAAGCGAAGCGCTCGCCACAGACAACCACGCTGCTGAACAGGAAACCACCGTCCTCCACGACGCAGCGCCCTCCCCGTTGAGGGAGACGATCGGAGCCTCTGCCGCGTTCGACGACGCACGCACGCTCACCACCCCGAACACCCTGCGCATGCGCGCCGACCATCTGGACGGATTCATCAATGCGGCAGGAGAAGTCGGCATTTCACGCACCCGCATCGAAGGTGAATTGCGCACCGTGCGCCGCTCCCTGTTGGATTTGACCGAAAACGTCATCCGCCTGCGCAATCAGCTACGCGAAGTCGAACTGCAGGCGGAAACGCAGATGCAAAATCGCATCGCCCAGGCCGATTCGATGCATGCTGAGTTTGATCCCCTCGAAATGGATCGCTATACCCGCCTACAGGAACTGACGCGTTTCATGGCCGAGAGCGTGAGCGACGTCACGACGGTGCAGCAGAACCTGCTACACAACCTGGATAGCGCGGAACTGGCGCTGCACGGTCAAGCGCGCATCACCCGCGATTTGCAACAGGCGCTGATGCAAGTGCGCATGGTGCCGTTCGACAGTCTGTCCAACCGCCTGTACCGCGTCGTACGCCAAAGTGCCAAAGACCTGGGGAAACGCGTCAACCTCGACATCCACGGTGGCCGGATCGAACTGGACCGCAGCATTCTTGAGCACATGACCGTTGCGATCGAGCACATGCTACGCAACGCCGTGGCGCATGGCATTGAGCCCATCGAGCTGCGCCGCGAGGCAAACAAGGACGAAATCGGCCAGATCACGATTTCGGTGAGTCAGATCGGCAACGAAATCGCGATTGACCTCACTGACGACGGTTGTGGCCTGGATCTTGACGCCATCCGCACGCGCGCGATTGAACGCGAACTGCTTGGCGAAGACGAAGAAACCGACGAACACGCGTTGATCAACCTCATCTTCACCCCCGGTTTCAGCACCGCCGATGAAGTATCGACGGTCGCCGGACGTGGCGTCGGCATGGACGTCGTGCGCGCTGAAGCCACGGCGCTCGGTGGCCGAGTCGACGTCGAATCGCGGAGCGGGGAAGGCATGCGTTTCCGGATTTACTTGCCCCTGACGCTTGCGGTTACGCAAGGGTTGATCGTGCGGGCAGGTCGCGCCGGCTATGCATTGCCCTCGACGATGATCGCTCAAGTGCTCGAATTGCGCGCCGACGCGTTGGAACGCCTGCGCGCCGACGGCCACACGGAATGGGAGGGTGAATACTATCCGTACCGTTACCTGCCCGAGCTGCTCGGCGACTCCACCATTCGCCCGGAAATCAATCGCTTCAACTGGGTGTTGCTGCTGCGCGCCGGCGGAGAGCGTCTCGCGCTGCACGTCGATCAGTTACACGGCAACCAGGAAATCGTCGTCAAATCCGCCGGTCCGCAATTGTTGCGCGTGATCGGCATATCCGGCGCCACCGTGCTCGGCGACGGCGAGATCGTGCTGATTCTGAACCCGCTTGCCCTCACCAGTCGTCGCATGGTCTCGCTCGACGCAACCGAGACCGCGGCAACACCGTCAGAAGAAGCCGAGTCCCAAACCGAGGCCCGCTCGAGTGTGCTGGTCGTCGACGACTCCCTCACCGTACGAAAGATCACCGGCCGCATGCTCGAACGCGAGGGTTATCAGGTCGCCACCGCAAAAGATGGCGCGGATGCGCTCGAACAACTCGCCGAAAACGTGCCCGACATCATCCTGTCGGACATCGAAATGCCGCGCATGGACGGCTTCGACCTCGTTCGCAATCTACGCGCAGACCCCCGCACCCGCGACATACCGGTCATCATGATTACCTCACGTCTGGCCGACAAGCACCGTGACTATGCGCGCAAGCTCGGTGCGAACGAGTACCTCGGAAAACCGTACGACGAAGACGAACTGCTTGCCCTGCTGCGCCAATACACCCACGAGGATGTCGCGCTATCCTCGTGACAGCGGGGCGACGCAAGCTTGCGTCGCCCCGCTCCATTCACTTGAATGTTCTGCCCGAAGAACCGCTCTCCCGGCCCCTCACAGGCCCACCCGAAGCACAGCGATTGGCCGGCAGTCGCGACGGCGAGGACGGGAAGACCGTGAGCGATCCCCACGTCGAACGCCTGCTCCCCTCCCGACGTTCCGCTCATTCGGCGTAGAATGTCTACATGAGCGCCATCATTGCAAACCTTACCAACCATTTCCTGGTCGCCATGCCCACCATGGCCGATCCGAATTTCACACGTACGCTCACCTACATCGCGGAACACAACGATCAGGGCGCGCTAGGGATCATCGTCAACCGCCCGCTTGAGCTGACCCTCACCACCTTGTTCGAGCGCGTCGACCTGCCCCTGCATGCTGACGAACTGGCCACCCAGCCCGTGTATTTTGGCGGCCCGGTGCAGACCGACCGCGGTTTCGTGCTGCATCGCCCCATTGGTCACTGGCAATCCACGCTCCCCATTTCCGACGAAATCGGTCTGACCAGCTCACGCGACGTGTTGCAGGCGCTGAGCGAAAATACGGACGCGCCACGCGACATCCTGATTTCGCTCGGTTACGCAGGCTGGTCCGCAGGGCAGCTCGAACAGGAACTGGCCGCCAATGCGTGGTTGATTGTGCCCGCCGACGTCTCGATCCTCTTCGATCAACCACCAGAAGCTCGATTCTCGGCCGCACTCGCCCATCTTGGCATCGAGCCCGCTCAACTCAGCGGTATCAGCGGTCATGCCTGAACGTGAATTGCCCGCGCGCGGCACAGTGATCGGTTTGGATTTTGGGCTGGCACGCATGGGTGTTGCCGTCGGCGAACTTGAAATCGGCAGCGCCAACGCGCTGAAAACCCTGCACGAATCCACCAACGAAGGCCGTTTCAAGGCCCTCGAACAGCTGTTTGAAGAATGGCGACCGGTCGCCGTAGTGGTTGGCATCCCGTCCCACCTCGATGGCCAGACGCATGAAATGACCGCCCGCTGTCGGCGTTTTGCCAACCAACTACGCGGTCGTTTCAACCTGCCGGTCTTCGAATACGATGAACGCCTCACTTCCGTCAGCGCGGACCAAACGCTGCGCGAAGCCGGCGAAACGCGCTGGAGCGCGCGCAAGGCTTCGCTCGACGCCGTAGCCGCGCAGCTCATCCTGCAAGACTTTCTGGATGGATCCACCCATGCAACTGCCTGACGCCGAAGAACTGGTTCAACGTCTGATCGAACAGATTCGTCCCCAGATCACACCGCACACCGCATTGGTCGGCATCCATACCGGCGGAGCATGGCTCGCTGAACGTTTGCAGCACGCGCTCGGAATCGAGACGCCCCTCGGCACAATCGACGTATCCTTCCATCGTGATGATTTTGGCGAACGTGGCCTGTCCTCCAGACCGAAACGCACGCAGATTCCATTCGAGGCCGAAGACAGCCACATCATCCTGGTCGACGACGTGCTCTATACCGGTCGCACCGTACGTGCCGCGCTCAACGAGCTGTTCGACTATGGACGTCCGGCCCGCGTCGAACTCGCGGTGTTGGTCGACCGGGGAGGACGCGAACTTCCGATCGCTGCACGCTACTGCGGCCACACGCTGGAAGTCGAACCTCCCGCCAGCGAAACGCTCGAACTCGGCCGGGACGAAACCGGCGTCCTTTCCTTGAAAATTACCCATGCATAATCCTCAGCTCGATTCCAACGGTGGTCTGCGTCATCTATTGACGCTGGATGGACTCCCGCGCGAGATCCTGACCGAGATCCTCGATATCGCCACGCCGTTCACCGAGGTCGCCGAACGCGACGTCAAAAAGCTCCCGGTGTTACGTGGCAAAAGCATCTTCAACCTGTTTTTCGAAAATTCCACGCGCACCCGCACCACCTTTGAAATCGCAGCCAAGCGCTTGTCCGCCGACGTCGTCAATCTCAACGTATCGACCAGTTCGGCGTCCAAAGGTGAAAGCTTGCTCGACACGGTCGACAACCTGTGTGCCATGCAGGCCGACATGTTCGTGGTGCGTCATGCCGCCAGCGGCGCGCCTTTCCTGATTGCACAGCACCTGTTCGCTCACGGACGCAAAGACATTCACGTCATCAATGCCGGTGACGGACGTCATGCGCATCCGACGCAAGGCTTGCTCGACATGTACACGATTCGCCACTTCAAGGGCGATTTCACCAATCTGTCGGTGGCGATCGTCGGAGACGTTCTGCATTCACGCGTGGCGCGTTCACAAATCGCCGCGCTGAAAACGCTCGGCGTACCCGATCTGCGCGTGATCGGGCCCAAAACGCTGCTGCCTGCAACCCTGGAGCAATACACGGGCCTGCGCGTCTTTCACAACATGGACGAAGGCCTCCGGGGCGTCGACGTGGTGATGATGCTGCGCCTGCAGAATGAACGCATGAACGGCGCCTTGCTGCCCACCCCGCAAGAGTTCTACAAATCGTGGGGGTTGACCTCCGAGCGCCTCGCACTGGCAAATTCCGATGCCATCGTAATGCACCCCGGCCCCATGAATCGCGGCGTCGAGATCGATTCCGCAGTCGCCGATGGCTCACAAGCGGTCATCCTCAACCAGGTTACCTTCGGCATCGCGGTGCGCATGGCGGTCATGGCCATGCTCGCCGCCTGAACGTACAGACGCCCAGCCTCCATGAATATCCAGATCAAAAACGGCCGCCTCATTGATCCCGCCAACGCGATGGATGCGGTACGCGACCTTTTCATTGTCGACGGACGTATCGTTGCGCTCGGCGAAGCTCCAGACGGCTTTCATGCAGAACGTGTCATCGACGCCACCGATCTCGTCGTCGCGCCCGGTCTGGTCGACATTGCCGCACGTTTGCGCGAGCCCGGCTTCGAATACCGCGCAACGCTCGAATCGGAAATGGAAGCCGCCATGGCCGGCGGCGTCACCAGCCTGGCGATCCCCCCGGACACGGACCCACCGCTCGACGAGCCCGGTCTGGTCGAGATGCTGTGTTATCGCGCCAAACAGCTCAACCGCGCCCACATCTATCCGATCGGCGCCCTTACCGTCGGCCTCCAGGGCAAGTGTCTCGCCGAAATGGCGCAACTCGTCGATGCCGGGTGCTTCGCCTTCAGTCAGTCCAACACCCCCATCGTCGACACCACTGTGACGCTGCGTGCGATGCAGTACGCCGCCACCAGCGGCTTTCGCGTCTGGCTGCAACCGCTCGATCCTTTCCTGGCTGCAGGCGGCTGCGCCCATGACGGCGAAGTCGCCGCGCGTCTCGGCCTGACCGGCATTCCGGTTGAAGCCGAAACCGTCGCCCTGTTTACGCACCTCAAGCTTGCCCATCTGACCGGCGCGAAATTGCACGTCACACGTCTGTCCTCGGCCGCCGGGCTGGCACTGATTGACCAGGCACGCGCCAGCGGCATGGAGGTCACCTGCGACGTTTCCATCCACCATTTGCATCTGTGCGAAGACGACATCGGCTATTTCAACGCCCAATGCAACCTCGTGCCGCCTCTGCGCAGCGCCCAAGATCGGGACGCCCTGCGGGCGGGGCTTGCCGACGGACGCATCAACGCGCTGTGTTCAGACCATACGCCGGTCGATGACGACGGAAAGCTGCTGCCTTTCAGCGAGGCCGAAGCCGGCGCCACCGGCCTCGAACTGCTGCTCACCTTGCTGTTGAAGTGGGCAGAGGAAGACCGGGTGGCGCTGCCCACCGCCCTGGCGCGTATTACTTCGGACGCTGCCGCGCTGGTGGGCATCCGTCGCGCCGGACACCTTACGCCCGGCGCGCGCGCGGACGTGTGCATCTTCGACCCGGCAACGCGCCGTGCACTCACACGCGAGGATCTCAAAAGCCAGGGCAAGAACACCCCGTTCCTTGGCCAGGAACTGCCCGGAACCGTCCGCTATACGCTGGTTGAAGGGCGAATCATGTACGAAGCTGGCTGAACTCCGCCTGGGCTGTTCAAGCAGGGGTTTTCAAGCGTGTGCGAAGCACTGATCAGAGGCCGACGGACGCAATCCGCGTACCCTGCACACGCCGCCGTCTTTTGTCGCTGGCGCGTGGGATCCGTTTCAACGGTTCCCACGCGCGCAGGACGGGCAAGTGCGAAAATCGCCTTTTGTTTTTCAGATGGCTGGATGATCAGCCAACAACCAGCGGGATGAAGTTCCCTTTCAGCCCCGTCAGCACCACCAATATCACCTGCAACAGCAGAAGCAACACCAGCGGCGACAAATCCACGTTGGCGATCGGTGGAATGATGCGACGAAAGGGCCGCAGCAGCGGATCGGCAAGATGACGCACCATCGGCGCAGCGGGCGCATGCGGCGCAATCCATGACAGCACCGCCGACAGCAGCACCAGTGCAAACACCAGATACACCATCAAACGGGCCAGTCCCACCAGCCCCATTCCGGCCAACCCCAAAGCCACCCCGCCGGCGTCGCCAAACGGCACCCCGCGCATCGACAGTTCAATCGCCACGAAAATGATCTGGGCGATCCAGGCCGGTACCAGGCTCGCCATGTCCAGCCCCCACAACCCCGGAATCACACGCCGCAACGGACGCACGATCCAATCCGTCGTGGCGAGCACAAAATGCCCCAACTGGGTGTGGAAGGGCACGCGCTGCCACTGCATAAAAAAACGTACGAGCAGCAGCAGCGTAAATGCGCCAAAAACAAAATTCAGCAGCATGAAAAAGATCGATCCGAGCATCGTTCAGTCCTTGCCTAGTTCTGCGCCAAGCGCCTGCCCGCGCGCTTCGGCCGCCGCCACCGCGCGGCCCACCAATTCCACGAAGCCACCTTCGCTCAATACGTCCAGCGCCGCTGCCGTGGTACCGCCTTTCGAGGTAACGCGCTGGCGCAGCACATCCGGCCCGTCTGCCGACGAAGCGACGAGCTTTGCCGCACCCAACACGGTATCGATGGCCAGACGGCGCGCAGTGTCTGCGGGCAATCCGCGCGCCACGGCGGCGCTTTCAAGCGCTTCGATGAAATGGAAAACATACGCCGGACCGCTGCCGGAGACTGCGGCAATGGTATCCATGCTTGCCTCGTTCTCAGTCCATTCGACGCGCCCCACCGCACCGAGAATCCTGCCCGCCAGTGCGCGTCCGTCGGCGTCCACGTCCTCCGTCGCATACAGACCGGTCACGCCCGCACCCACCAAGGACGGTGTGTTCGGCATCGCGCGTACAATTTGTGTGTGCCCGCCGAGCCAACGGCTCAAATCCTGCGTGCGCAAACCGGCCGCAACGCTGATTGCAAGCGCCTCGCCCAACTGGCCGGCAAGCGGTGCAAGCGCCGCGCGCATTTGTTGAGGTTTGACCGCCAGCACCACGGCATCCGCACCGAAGAGTTCGCCCGCGTTCCCCGCAACCGCAACTCCGAACTGCTCCATCAACCACTCCCTGCGTTCGGCCACAGGCTCGATCACGGTAATGGCGCTGGCGACAAATTCGCGTTCAAGCATGCCGCCAATCAGCGCAGCAGCCATGTTGCCACCGCCGAGAAAGGTAATTTTCATACAGGTTCGTTCTCCGCATTTAATACGTTCGGCCGCGCACCGAAAATCGCACTGCCAATGCGCACCAACGTACTTCCTTCAAGAATGGCCAATTCGAAATCGTTCGACATTCCCATCGACAGGGTATCGATGGCATGGCCGCAGGCCGTCAGCCGTTCCCCCAACTCCCGCAGAAACGCGAAGCGACGACGCAGCAGATCGGTATCCGGACTCGGTTCGGGGATGCACATCAGGCCACGCAGCTTCAAACGCGGCAGGCTGGCCACCTCATCGGCCAGCGCTTCCAGCCTGGACGGCGCAACGCCACTTTTGGACGCCTCTCCGCTGACATTGATCTGCAGACAGACATTCAGCGGCGGCAACGATGCATCGCGCTGCTCGGAGAGACGTCGTGCGATTTTTTCGCGTTCGATGGAGTGAACCCAGGAAAAACTGTCGGCGACGAGGCGGGTCTTGTTCGACTGAAGTGGGCCGATGAAATGCCAATCGAGGTCGAAATCGGCCAGTGTTGTGGTTTTCGCAACACCTTCCTGAACATAATTTTCACCGAAGGAATGCTGTCCTGCAGCCGCTGCCACACGCACGCTTTCGGCCGTCCAGGTCTTGCTGACAGCGACAATCCGCACATCCTCTGAAGAGCGTCCGGAGGCCTGTGCAGCGCGGGCAACGCGCTCGCGCACGGCTTGCAAGTTGGTAACAATTCTTGTCATATTGACCGAGCTCTACGGCAGCTGCCGAGTATAGCATCGCGGCACCCTGCTTCCTTTCCTCGACTCGCTCCGGAAACCCGCATGGACATTACCGAATTGCTTGCGTTCTCGGTCAAGAACAAGGCCTCCGACCTGCACCTGTCAGCCGGCCTGCCGCCCATGATCCGCGTGAACGGCGACATCCGTCGCATCAATCTGCCGCCCATGGAGCACAAAGACGTGCACTCCATGGCCTACGACATCATGAACGATGGGCAGCGCAAGAAATTCGAGGCCGAATTGGAATGTGACTTTTCCTTCGAAATTCCGAATCTCGCGCGTTTCCGCGTCAACGCTTTCAATCAGAATCGCGGCGCCTCGGCCGTATTCCGGACGATTCCATCGCGCATCCTGACGCTCGAAGAGCTCAATGCACCGAAAATCTTCCGCGACATTGCTGATCAGCCGCGCGGCATCGTGCTCGTCACCGGCCCGACCGGCTCAGGCAAGTCGACGACGCTGGCTGCGATGGTCGATCACATCAACGAATCGCGTTATTCGCACATTCTGACCATCGAAGATCCCATCGAATTCGTGCATACCTCCAAACGCAGCCTGATCAACCAGCGCGAAGTGCACCGCGACACCTTGTCGTTCAACAACGCGCTGCGTTCAGCGCTGCGGGAAGACCCGGACGTGATTCTTGTCGGCGAGATGCGCGACCTCGAAACCATCCGTCTCGCATTGAGCGGTGCTGAAACCGGTCACCTCGTCCTGGGCACGCTGCACACCTCGTCAGCCGCCAAGACCATCGACCGGATCATTGATGTTTTCCCGGCTGAAGAAAAGGACATGGTGCGCGCGATGCTGTCCGAATCGCTCCGCGCGGTCATTGCCCAGACCTTGCTCAAGACCAAGGACGGCACGAGCCGCATCGCCGCGCACGAAATCATGCTCGGCACGCCCGCCATCCGCAACCTGATTCGTGAAAACAAGGTTGCGCAAATGTATTCATCGATCCAGACCGGCCAGCAACTTGGCATGCAAACGCTTGATCAGTGTCTGACCGATCTCGTTCGACGCAACCTTGTGTCGTCTTCTGAAGCCAGCCTCAAAGCTCAAAACAAAGACGCCTTTGTCGGCTGATTTGAGTGTCCTAACAACCCTGGAGACCCGCGATGGAACATGATCAGGCACTCAAATTCATGCACGACCTGCTCCGCCTGATGGTGCAAAAAAACGGCTCTGACCTGTTCATTACGGCGGGGTTTCCCCCGGCGATCAAGGTCGACGGAAAAATTCTGCCGCAATCGAATCAGGCGCTTACCCCGCAACACACCGCTCAACTTGCACGCGCGGTCATGAACGATCGCCAGGCGAGCGAATTCGAAGCGACCAAGGAATGCAATTTTGCGGTGGCACCGACCGGTATTGGCCGCTTCCGTGCCAATGCCTATATCCAGCAAAGTCGGGTCGGCCTCGTCCTGCGCACCATCGCGCAGGAAATCCCCACCCTCGACGAACTCGGCTTGCCGTCGGTCCTGAAAGACGTTGCGATGGACAAACGCGGGCTGGTGATCTTCGTTGGAGGCACCGGAACGGGCAAAACCACCTCACTTGCAGCGTTGATCGATTTTCGCAATCAGAACTCGCACGGTCACATCATCACGGTCGAGGATCCGATCGAATTCGTCCATCCGCACAAAAATTGCATCGTCACCCAACGTGAGCTGGGCATCGACACCGACAGCTGGGAGTCGGCGTTGAAAAACACTTTGCGCCAGGCCCCGGACGTGATCTTGATGGGTGAGATCCGTGACCGGGAGACCATGGACTTTGCCATCGCCTTCGCCGAAACGGGTCACCTCTGTCTGGCCACCTTGCACGCCAACAGCACCAACCAGGCGCTTGACCGGATCATCAACTTCTTTCCCGAAGAGCGTCGTCAGCAGTTGCTGATGGACCTGTCCCTGAACCTGCGCGGTTTGATTTCGCAGCGTCTGCTCCCACGCAAACGCAACAAGGGCCGGGTGCCGGCCATCGAGGTCATGCTCAACTCACCCTTGATTTCAGACCTGATTTTCAAGGGAGACGTACCGGGCATCAAGGAAGTGATCAAACGTTCGCGTGAGCTCGGCATGCAGTCCTTCGACCAGAGCTTGTTCGATCTCTACGAAGAAGATCTGATCACCTACGAAGACGCGCTGCGCAACGCCGATTCAGTCAATGATCTGCGTCTGCAAATCAAACTCAACAGCCGCCACGGCGAACGCGACTTTTCCGCCAGCGCGCGAAATCTGGATATCGTTTGAAGCCGCATCGAATACCGGTCTAGACCGGTTTACATTCTCGCCCGCTGCCGGCAAACATCCGGTATTCGAACAGGCGGCATTCCAGCGCGCCATTGAACAGTGGCGTGCGCCGGCTGGCCTTCAGCCCCATGCCTTTCGGCAATGCCGGGTCCGCACTGAGGAAATGACAGCGCCAGCCCGCCCAATGCGCCTTCAGGGCATCTCCAAGCTGGGGATACAGTTCGGCCAGCTCACTTTCCTCACCAATCCTCACGCCATAGGGCGGATTGGTCACCATCACACCGCTGTCCGCTGGCGGATCCAGTTCAAGAATATCCGCCTGCATCACACGCACGCAATCTGCCAATCCCGCCGCAGCAAGATTTTCTTCCGTTTTGCGCACTTGCGCGGAAACGATATCCGAACCGTAGATTTCCAGCATGCGGGGCGATTTGCAGCGTGCCTGAGCGGCTTCACGCAGCGTGGCCCACGCGGTACGGTCGAAGTTCTTCAGCCTTTCAAAGCCGAATCGACGTCCCAGGCCCGGCGCCACATCGAGCGCCATCTGCGCCGCCTCGATCAAAAAGGTGCCGCTACCGCACATCGGATCGACCAGTGCCTCTTCTGGCGTCCACCCACTCAATCGCAAAATGCCCGCCGCGAGATTTTCCTTCAGCGGCGCCTCAATACTCGCCGGTTTGAACCCGCGCTTATACAGTGGCTCGCCGGAGGTATCCAGATACAAGGTGACGCTGTCCCGCGTCAGGAAGGCATGAACGCGCACATCCGGATTCGCGGTGTTTACACTCGGCCGTTTTCCGGTAATCGAGCGAAAATGGTCACACACCGCATCCTTGATCCGCAACGTGACGAACTCCAGACTTTTCAATGAAGAACGGCGCGCGGTGACATACACGCGAATCGTCTCGTCCGGCGTAAACCAGCGCGCCCAGGTTGGCGCATAGGCGATGCGGTAAATGTCTTCCTCACTGTGATAACGCCCGCCTGCGATACGCCACAAGACCCGCGTAGCAATACGTGACTCGAGATTGGCACGCAGACACAGCGCCCAGTCGCCGACGAAACCAACGCCTCCCGGCACGATATCCACCTCGCTCGCGCCAAGCGCTTTCAATTCATCGGCGAGCAACGGCTCAAGGCCTCGCGGGCAGGGAGAGAAAAAATTTTCCATGAGTGGAGTGGGTGCTCAATTACGCGGACGGATCGTCATGGTAATTGAGAACGTCAGAAAGGTTTGACTACAGCAAGAAAGACCACGGCAAACAGCAGCAATACCGGCACTTCATTGAACACGCGATACCAGACGTGGCTGCGCGCATTGCGCTGGGCGGCGAAACGCTTGACCAGTATTCCGCAATACACATGATACGCAATCAGTCCAAGCACCAACACCAGCTTGGCGTGCAGCCAGCCGCCGGAAAAACCGTAACTCATCAGCCAGCCACCGGTCCCCAGTGCAAGCAAGCCGAGCGGCGTCATGAACCGGAATAGCTTGTATTCCATCAATGCAAAACGTTCGCGCGTGGCTTCATCTTCGACCATGGCGTGATTGACGAAAATACGCGGCAAATAGAACAGCCCCGCAAACCAGGAAACAACAAACACGATGTGCAACCACTTGGCAATCAGCACGCGGAACTCTCTCCATTCATCATCGCAGCGGCGAGACCCTTTTCCACCGTGGGATACGTCAGCCGCAGACGTAATTCGCGTAAGGCGCGTGCGCCCGAAATACGGCGGGATTCGGACAGAAAGGACAACGCCATCGGCGACAACCGTTCGGCCAGCTCGGCGCGCCGCGCGCGCGGCGCTAACGGCAAGCCAAAATGGCGGGCAACAAGATCAAAATACTCGCCCATGCGCATCTCCGAACCATCGACAGCGTTGTAGACGCGTCCCGCCCCCCCTCGAAACAACGCAAGGCACACCATGCGCGCCAGATCGTCGGCGTGAATGTGGTTGGTAAACACATCCTCTTCCCGTCGCAACACGGGATCCCCGCGTTTGAGGCGTTCGAGCGGCAACCGCGTGGCGGCATAAATACCCGGCGCACGCAAAATGTTTAACGCAACTCCCGTGCGCGCACTGAAGGCACGCAGACGCGTCTCCGCCGCAACCCGTCGCCGTGCCCGCTCAGTCGTCGGCGCAAGCGGCCGCGTTTCGTCCATCCGGGCCCCCGCACAATCTCCGTAAACCCCTGTTGTACTTATGTATACGATGCGCTGTGGTAAACTTCGACCACATCCGAGCGCAGCCAACAAATGCTTCGTTCGTGGATCATCGAGGCCATGTCGCGGGGGCGGCGCGCAGTGCAGCACCGCATCGGCAATCCCACCCAGTCGGCAAAGGCTTTCCCGGTCATCGAGATCGCCCGTAAGCGGCACCGCTCCCAGGGCGCGCAGGCGTCCATGCGCTTCGCGGTGACGCGCCAGCGCAAACACCCTGAACCGTTGAGCAAGCCACGGAATCGCGCGTCCGGCCACATCTCCGGCACCGACGACCAGAATTCTTTTCATTACAGGATTATCTCACGTCCCATGTCGTTCCAGATTACGCTCCAGCCCGGAAATCTGAAATTCCACGCCAGAAGAGATCAAACGGTGCTCGATGCCGCTCTGGCAGCCGGGCACGGAGTGCCGTACAGCTGCCGTGACGGCGCTTGTGGCGCATGCAAGGCACACATCCACACCGGCACAATCGAACCTGGCCGCACCCACGACGGCGGCATCACGGCAGAGGAGCTTGCCGCCGGCACGGCTTTGCTGTGCCAGGCTCAGCCCCGCTCCGATCTCGAAATCAAGGTGCGCAGCATCCGCCGCGTGGACGACCTCCCTGTCAAGAAACTTCCGGCTCGCGTCGAACAGCTCAATTTCGTCGCTTCCGACGTGGCGGTTCTGAAGCTCAAACTCCCCGCCTCTCAGGCTTTCCGGTTCCGCGCAGGCCAGTACATTGATTTCCTGCTCGAGGGCAATCGCCGACGCAGCTTTTCAATCGCCAACGCCCCTGCCAACGCCGACCACCTCGAACTGCACATTCGCCGCGTCGACGGCGGCCATTTCACGGGCCATGTATTTGAAAGGATGAAACCGCGAGACATCGTGCGTTTCGAGGGGCCGTTCGGAACTTTCGCCCTGTCCGACGCAGCTCAACGTCCAGCCATCCTCATTGCCGGCGGCACCGGGTTTGCACCGATCAAGAGCATGATTGAAGATGCGATCACGCAAGGTCTGTCTCGCCCGATCACGTTGTATTGGGGCGCACGCACCCGTGAAGGCCTCTACATGGACGCGCTGGCGCAGGAATGGGCGCGACACCTGACAGATTTTCGCTACATTCCTGTCCTTTCGGAGCCTGTTTCTGCCGACAATTGGTCCGGTCGCCGCGGTCTCGTACATCATGCTGTAATGACCGACCAACCAGACCTGTCGAGCTGCGAGGTGTATGCCTGCGGAACGCCCGCAATGATTGATGCTGCACGCGCGGACTTGGTCGCACGCTGCGCGTTGCCGACGGACGCCTTCTTTAGCGACGCCTTCACCTTCGCCACCTTCTGAACATGAGAACATGACCCACCGCAGCACGATTTTCACCCGCGAACCCGTCGTCAATCGCCGCCGTGCAATTACCGCCAATCGACTGGTCGCGCACGGCCCGGATATTGCATCGGTGGTTGAAGCCCTCAACGGGCTTCACAAAACATGGCCCGACCACCATTCCATGTTCATTTCGCTGGGACGTCTGGTGCCGACGCCAGAGCTGCTGGAATGGCAGGCGCCGCCTAACGCGTTGATTGAAATCCCGCAGCCAACGCTCCAACATCCACACGTCACGAATCTGCTCGCACAATTGCGCGACGGCAATACCGGAACCTGCCTTACATGGTGGCGCAAGCAAAGCGCGGCGACGGAGGAGTCCTGGCGCTTTGTCATCGCCGACGTTCGTCGCCAGCCCACTGCAGATCAGGCTCCGGGCGTACCCATAGCGTGGGGTCTGGCGGATCAAGCCGCTTTCGACAACGCCATTTCACAAGGTTACGAGGGCGCGGCCGGCTGGTTCTTTCTCCACGGCACGCCTCCGGGCAAAAATTTGGCTCCCGCACAGCTCCAAGTCATCCAGCTGCTCGACATGGTGCGCAACGACGCCGATATCCGGGATATCGAACAGTTGCTCAAACAGGACGTAACCATCTCCTACAAGTTGCTGCGCTACATCAATTCGGCCGGCTTCGGCTTGATGTGCGAAGTGCAGTCCTTCCGCCACGCCGTCAGCATTCTCGGCTATGCCGCACTCAACAAATGGCTGTCCTTGCTCCTGGTGACCAGCAGCAATCACCCTGACGCGCCCGCATTGATGCAGACCGCGATTGTTCGCGGTCACTTCATGGAACAGCTGGGTGCAAATTGGCTTGACCGAAGCCATTTGGACAACCTTTTCATCACCGGCGCGTTTTCCTTGCTGCCGTTACTCGCCGGCACGCGCATGGATGAAATCCTCTCGGCGATGACCTTGCCCGAAAGCATCGTCGACGCACTGCTGCACGACAAAGGGGAATATGCCCCCCTGCTCCGTCTGGCCTGCCTGACCGAAGGTTTTGACGGCACCGAACTCGCGACGCAAAGTGTCGCGCTGCAACTCACGCCCGAACAGATCAATCAGGCTCTGGTTTCCGCCCTGGGATTCGCCGATCAGCTGATCGCATAGAGCGGGTCGCCATGACAAGAGGATGAGACGATTGTCCCGTCCGGAAAAGCATGAAAAAAGCCGGCAGAAATGCCGGCTTGTTCATTTTGCTCGAAGAGTTGTTTACTCGAGACCGGAAATCCAGGTCGCCAGGGCTTCCGCTTCTTCGTCACTCACCGCATTGGGCGGCATCGGCACCGGTCCCCAAGTTCCTGAGCTACCTTCTTTGATGCTCTTCGCCAGATGCGACACAACATCATCCTCACCGGCATATTTCTCCGCTACATCCTTGTAGGAAGGACCGACGAGTTTTGTATCGACCGAATGACAGGCCATACAGTTTTTCGCTTTCGCCAGCTCTGAGGCGTCTTCGGCGAATACCGACGACGTACAGAGGAGGCTGAGTGCTGCGACAGCAGTCAAAAATGGCTTCATGTTCCGCGTCCTTTCAAAAAAATAAATCCGTATGGATCAGCACCAGTTTAAATCAAGCCACATCCTTTTACTATTGTTTCCCACGGCCGTGCGTATCAGAATTTGATTTGAATCAAGCCGCAACCATCCTGCCTCTAGGCTCTGAACAGCCGAAACAGCCAGCTGCGACGCGTGTGCATGGTTGGCTGCAACGACGGCAAGCTCGGGCGCATCGCCTCGGCCCTCTCAAGTATCTGATCGAGATCCGTCAGAACGGCCTCACACTGCATACCTTGACACAGTCTGGCCGTCGTTTCGCCCTGCGAAGAGCGCGCCGGCGGCACCGACAAACCGTTTCCGTCCGATGCAACGACCATGGGCCACGGACCCATCCTGTCCACCAGGATGCGTTGCCAGGCCTGCGCTTCCGGCCCCTGCAGCACCCACAGCGCCGGCGGATCCTCGGCTTCCAGCAAACCCTGTACAAGGGTGGCGCAACCGATCGGGGCATTCATCAAACGTGCCCCGAACGCCCGCAATGCCCGGTCAGCCGCCTCAATGTAGCGCGCCTCACCAACAAGATGCCCCAGACGCTGCAGCACCTGCACCGCCACGCCATTGCCCGACGGCATCGACTCGTCAGTGGCCGATTTCAACCGCAAGATCAATGCTTCATGATCGTGGCGGGTGAAGAAAAACCCGCCCGGCCCCTGCCGATCCTCAAAGTCATTGAGCAAGGCATCCGCCAGTTCCCGGGCAAACTCAAGTGTTCCCGCATCGAAATCCGCCTGCACCAATTCCAGCACTCCTGCGGCAAGAAAAGCATAGTCATCGAGGCAGGCGTCAAAACGTCCCGGCCCACCTCGGCAACTCGCATACAGACGTCCATCCCGCCACAGGCCGGCGCGCACAGCGTTCAAGGCCGCGCGGGCGGCCTCATGCCAATCGGATCGATCGAACACTCTCGCGGCACGCGCGAGCGCACCGATCATCAGCCCATTCCAACCCGCCAGCAGCTTGTCATCGCGCCCCGGCCGCACGCGTCGTTCCCGCGTGGCGAGCAAATCCGCGCGGGAACGACGCAGCAGCTTGCGTGCAAGCGCCTCATCCAGACCGGTTTTGCGTGCGGAGGTTGCAAGCGGCTCGGCAACGTGCACATGCCAGAATTTGTTCTCGAAGCCGGCGGGCTTTTTGAAACCCCAGTGACGTTCAACGAATTTCCACGCTTCGGGCGCCACGCTCTCACGCGCCTCCTTGCGTGACCACACGTAAAAGCGCCCTTCTTCGCCTTCTGTATCCGCATCCAGCGCCGCACAAAAACCGCCCTCTGAGGTGCGCATCTCACGCAACACCCACTCCACGCTCTGCTCGACCACCTCGGCAAAACGCGGCTCGCCGCTCAGCACCCAGGCATCGGTGTACAACGCAATCAGAACGGCATTGTCGTAGAGCATTTTCTCAAAGTGCGGAATCAACCAGCGTTCATCCACGCTATAGCGAAAAAAACCGCCACCCAATTGATCAAACACCCCGCCATCGGCCATGTGCCGAAGCGTAGTCATCGCAATCTGTCCGGCCTGCGTATCGCCTTCCGTGCGCCACTGGCGCAACAGAAACTGCAAATCGGAAGCATGGGGAAACTTTGGGGCTTCGCCGAAACCGCCGTGCCGCAGATCCCAGATCGAATGCAACAGTTTGCCCAGCTCTGCTGCCACCGCGTTGGCATCGATTTCTTCGACGCTCTCCGCAGGCGTTGCGATACGCTTCAGGTCTTCACGGAGGCGCGCATTCTGAGCGTGGATGTCGGCGCGCTTCTCAGCATAACTCTGGGCGATGTGCGGCAACAGATCCACCAGCCCGGGCAAACGGTAGCGCGACGTCTTGGGGAAATAGGTGCCGATAAAAAACGGCATGCCGTCGGGGGTCATGAACACCGTCAACGGCCAACCGCCAGGACTGCCGTTGAGAGCCTGATGCGCGGTTTGATAGACGCGGTCAAGATCGGGGCGCTCTTCACGATCGACCTTGATATTGACGAAATCCTTGTTCATCAACGCGCCAACCTCCTGATCCTCAAAGGATTCGCGCGCCATTACATGGCACCAATGGCACGATGAATAGCCAATCGACACCAGCACCGCACAATCACGTTCACGCGCAAGACGAAAAGCTTCGTCACACCACGGCCACCAGCTGACCGGGTTATCAGCGTGCTGTAACAGATAGGGCGAGGTTTCAGAAACGAGTCGATTGGACATGGCTGTGCGCATCGTTTCGTCGAGCTTCAGGGACCGGGCGGACGGCCCGGTCACTGTCTGATTTCGAACAGGTTGTCGGGTGCGCGCTCGCCGGGCGTGGCGCGGAAAGGATTGATATCCAACCCGCCTCGACGCGTATACCGCGCCCATACCGCGAGGCGCTCAGGCCGGCAAGCAGCCAGCACGTCACAAAACACCCGCTCGACGCATTGCTCGTGGAATTCGTCATGCCTCCGGAACGACACGACATACCGCAGCAGCGCTTCACGCTGAATCCTGGGGCCACGATAACGCACGACAAGCGTGCCCCAGTCGGGCTGACCGGTGACCAGACAATTCGACTTCAGCAGATGCGAATACAGCAACTCCTCGACCGGCGGTACGGAAAAATCGGCTTTCAGCAATGCCGCGTCCGGACGCTCATAACGGTCGATTTCCACGTCCAGATCATCGATCAACGTTCCATCCGGCCGGAGAAATGCGCGTTGCGGCGCATCCGGTAGCAACACAATTTCCACCCCGACCGGCAAACCGGCCGTGGCCGTCAGGTCGGCCGCGATGGTTTTCCGCACTTCATCCAAGCTATCGAATGGAGTCTGGTTGAAAGAATTGAGATACAACTTCAGCGATTTCGATTCGATCAGCCGCGGCGAGGCGGCCGGCACCGTGAAGCGCCCCAATGCGACCAGAGGTTTTCCGCGTGGATTCAGCCAGGAGATTTCATACGCGTTCCAGACATCTTCACCGATGAATGGCAGCTCGTTTCCGGACAAGCCCAATTCATCGCGTTTGGACTGACGCAGCACGGGAAACAGCAGATCGGGGGCATAGCGATCCCGGTAGGTTACCGGGACGCCCAACGGAGAGGTTTCGGCACCGTGGCCAGAAAAAGTATTCATGAAGTACGATTGTACGCAAACCTCAGCGCGTGCCACGCAACCCGCGCCGCATCCATCCATATTGCATAGTTCGAGCGCCAGAGACTTTGTTCGGGTTCAGACAAGAGATTCCGACACTCGGGCCGTGTGCAGCAGGGCACGCAGCACCACTACGCGGCGTGTGAGGGTCATGGAAAACAATTGGGCCTTTGCGCAACGCATGGGCTCGCAGTGAACCCGCATTGAACCCAACTCACCGTGCAATTTTCGCGCGGCAGTGCATCCCCCGCGTCAGCGCACCCCGGTTACAGCCGCGCGATTAAAAACGTTTCCGACAACCCACATTTCCAGAGCGCCTTCCACACGCGAACGAAGCACGGCGCGCCTGTCAGGCAAACGAGCCGTGCTCCGTTCGATTCTGCGGGGTGTCTTACAGTTCGATGCTCGTTTGCGGCTCGGTAATGCGCTCACTCGCTTGACCATTCGAGCCGGAAGTCTCGACGCGCAAGGTCTTAATTTCGGGGAAGGCATCGATCACGCTGATTTCAACGCTGTCCAAGGCTTCCGGTTGCGCACAGGTGAACGTCCATTCGAGCCATGCATCATGATGGATCTCGCTATCATGATGGGCGTGGTGATCCCCGTCTTGATGGTCCTCCATGCCTCCCGGAGTCTCTTGCTCCACACCCGCAAGCTCGCACTTTGCCGCTTCAGGCAACGTGACCAGCCCCTCCGGCGATTCCAGGCGCGAAGTCAGATCCGTCAGCTTTTCGCGCTCCTCTTCATCCCCCGGCTCACGCTCAAAACCCACCAGGTTGATGAGTGGCGACCTGAATTCAATCAGCAGTGTTTCACCCTCCGCCGCAATCCGCAGGTCCGCCACGCCATGTTCGTGTTCTTGGTCGGACTGTGCAGGGGAGGAAACGGCCCAAGCAAGGGCCAACGCAGCAAATACGGGCTTAATAACCATTAGAATGACTCCCGGAAAATTGAGCGTCGCAAACATTGCTAATGTTATAATATTGCATTCATTGTCAATGCTCGAATCAGCGCCATCATGCCTCAGCCTCGCCCCCCCTTCACCCCGGAGCCGCGTCCGTTGCACGCGGGTCGTTCATTGTTGTGTGCGGGGGTCGCGCGGCCACTGCTCATCGCCGTGATTGCAACCATCATGTTGTGGCTCGTTACGGGATGGGCGCTGTCATGAGATTACACCTCCCACGTTTCGGGAGGGCGGAATTTGTTTCCAGATCCTTTGGTGAGCAGGCTGAATCCTCCGATTCGGCTTCTCTGATCTGCGAAAACCTCACCCTCGGGTATGACCGCCATCCCGCCGTTCACCATCTCGACTGTAGCCTAGCGCGCGGCGCCCTGCTCGCGGTTGTGGGGCCAAACGGCGCGGGGAAATCGACGCTGCTGAAAGCCGTTGCCGGAGAACTGAAACCGATCGAAGGCCGCTTTCACCTCGGCGTTCCGCGTCACCGGGTGGCCTACCTTCCCCAACAAACTGAACTCGACAACAGTTTTCCGCTGTCGGTTTTCGACATGGTCGCAATGGGTCAATGGCACCGCATCGGCGCCTTCGGACGGTTGAACCGCGCGCTCAGCAAGGAAGTGCAGGATACGTTGGAACGCGTGGGTCTCGGCGGTCTGGGTCACCGTCCGGTGGGAACACTGTCCGGCGGTCAGTTGCAACGCGCGCGCTTTGCACGGCTGATCCTGCAGGATGCCGAATTGCTTTTGCTCGACGAGCCTTTCAACGCCATTGATGCGCGCACCACGGAAGATCTCATTTTGCTGATGCGTGAATGGCACGCGGAACAGCGCACCATCATTGCGGTGTTGCATGACCTGGACCTGGTCCGTCGTCTCTTTCCGCACGCATTGCTGATCGCACGGGAGCAGCTCGGCTTCGGCCCCACCGAGGAAGTGCTCACGCCCGAGCATCTGCTGCGTGCGCGCGATCTGGCCGCCACCTTCGACGAACATGCGCCGGTCTGTCACCGTCACCCGCACGAGGAAGGACCGCTGTGATCGACGCCCTGATCACCCCGTTCTTCGAATTTGAATTCATGCGCCGTGCGCTCGCCGGCTGTCTCGCACTTGCGCTCGGCGCCACGCCGGTAGGGGTGTTTTTATTGCTGCGCCGGATGAGTCTGATGGGCGACGCCATGAGTCACGCCATTTTGCCGGGGGCCGCGCTTGGGTATCTCGCCTTTGGTCTGTCCCTCGGCGCAATGACGATCGGCGGCATTGTTGCCGGGCTGGTGGTGGTATTCGCGGCGGGCTTCGTTTCGCGCTCATCGATTCTGAAAGAAGACGCAAGTCTTGCCGCGTTCTATCTGATGTCACTGGCCGCTGGCGTGTTGCTGGTCTCGCTGCGCGGGCGCAACCTTGATCTGCTGCACGTTCTGTTCGGCTCGGCGCTGTCACTCGACAACGCCTCTCTGGTGCTGATCGCGCTCATCACCACCATCACCCTGTTCGCCCTGGCCCTGCTCTATCGCCCCTTGGTGCTGGAGTGCTTCGATCCTTCTTTCCTGCGCGGCATCAGCCTAGCCAGTCCGGTGGCGCACTTCGGCTTCCTCACCCTCGTCGTAATCAACCTGGTGAGCGGCTTTCACGCACTCGGAACGCTGATGGCGGTGGGCATCATGATCCTGCCGGCAGCCGCCTCGCGCATGTGGGTCAAAGGGCTTCCGGCCATGCTCGCCGTCGCCTCGCTGATCGCCTTTGCCAGCGGCGTATTCGGCCTGCTGACATCCTTCCACCTTGACGTCCCCGCCGGCCCGACGATTGTTCTGACCGCCGGATTTGGATACGTCATCTCGATCCTTCTCGCCCCCGGCGGGCTGTTCGGCGCGCGTCTGTATCGCCGCCGCCATCTGACTGCGTAAGGTTTCGTGCTCATGTCTCGTCTGTTCGTCTGCGCCCTCATCATGCTGTTCGCCGCTCCGCTTCACGCGGCGGAATTACGCGTCGTCACCAGCTTCAGCATTCTTGGCGATCTCATCCGCCAGATCGGCGGGGAACGGGTCGAGGTCATCGAACTGATCGGCCCGGACGGCGACCTGCACACCTGGCAGCCGCGTCCTTCTGACGCCCGTACAGTCAAGGAAGCCGATCTCGTCATCCTTCATGGGCTCGGTCTCGACACCCAGCTCGAGCGTCTTGCGGAATCCGTCGGCGTGCATCACATCATGACCGCGACGGAAAACGTCGCGCCGCTTGAATATCACGCCGGGCACGACCACAGCCATCACGACCACGATCATCATGACCACGGCAATCTTGATCCGCACGCCTGGCAGGACGTCAACAATGTCCGGCAACATTACATCGTCAACATTGCTGCGGCACTGATCGCCCGGGACCCGGACGGCCGTGACGCCTACACCGCTCAGCTGCTCGATTACGAACGGACGCTCCACGAGCTCGATGCGGAAATCCGCAGCCGACTGGGCACGCTGCCGCAAGAGAAACGCAAAGTCGTCACCTCACATGACGCCTTCGCCTATTTCGGCGCAGCCTACGACATCCACTTTCTCGCTGCCGCCAGCGCGAGCAGCCACGGAGAACCGTCCGCGGCGGCCCTCGCCCGCCTGATCCGCCAATTGCGGGAGACCGACGCTCCGGTGGTGTTTCTTGAAAATCTCAGCAACCCGCGACTCATCAAACGTATCCGTGCGGAAACGGGGGCGCGTCTCGGCGGCACCTTGTATTCCGATGCGCTCTCGCGCGCAGACGGACCGGCCGCCACCTATGTGGCGATGATGCGCCACAATCTGGAAACCCTGATGGCGGGACTGGCGCCGTAAAGGCTACTCCAGCCCCCACTTTTGCAAACGGTAGCGCAACTGGCGTAGCGTCAGACCAAGCCGTCGCGCGGCTTCGGTCCGATTCCAGCGGGTTTCTTCAAGCATATTCAGAATACGGGACTGCTCCCCCTCTCCATCGGCGCAGGGTGAAGCAGGCGCGGTCGACATCTTCGCCGGAACATCGTTGATGAAGATGTCGCCGGGCTGAATATCTTTGCCCTCGCAGAGCGCGCAGGCGCGTTCGAGCAGATTCTCCAATTCCCGCACATTGCCGGGAAACGCATGCGCACGCAGCATCTCCAGCGCAGCCGGCGCAAGACTGCGCACCGGCCCGCCATCGCGTGCAGCGAGCCGCGCCAGAATGTGTTCGGCCAACTCCGGAATGTCTTTCGGCCGTTCCCGCAACGGCGGCACCACCAGCGTGATGACATTGATGCGATAGAACAAATCCTGACGGAAGCGATCTTCCGCAACCAGTGCCGCCAGATCATGGTGCGAAGCGGACAGAATACGTACATCGACCGCTTGCTCGTTCGTCCCACCCACCGGCCGCACGGCGCGTTCCTGGATCGCCCGCAACAGCTTCACCTGCATCGCCAACGGCAATTCAGCCACTTCATCAAGAAACAAGGTGCCGCTGTGCGCCGCGCGGAACAGACCGGGCTTGTCGGCCGTCGCCCCACTGAAACTGCCACGCAAATGCCCGAAAAACTCGCTTTCGATCAATTCAGGCGGAATCGCGCCGCAGTTGACCGGCACAAAAGGACCGCTCGCGCGCGGCCCTAATTCATGAATCATCCGCGCAATGACTTCCTTGCCGGTGCCCGACTCGCCATTGATGAACACTGGCGCCTGGCTGCGCGCAAGTGTTCGATCGCCGCCGAACTTCCGATCAAACGACGCGCCGTATCTCCGGTCTCGTCCGTCGTCTCCGGCGCAACGCGCAACGCATGCAGCACCAGCTCGCGCACGGCCTTCAGTTCAACCGGCTTGGTGACAAAGTCGAACGCGCCCAGCTTGAGTGCGCGAATCGCGACGTCAATGCTGCCATGCGCTGAAATGACCGCGACCGGCAGACCCGCATGGGCCTGCTGAATACGTTCGAGAATATCGAAACCATCCCCATCGGGCAGTCGCATATCGGTCAGGCACAGACGGTAACGCCCCGTCTCCAAACGCTCAAAGGCATCGCTCACTCCGCCCACGGCTTCACAGGTCAAGCCCATGCGCAACAAGGACAATTCAAGCAATTCCCGAATGTCGGCCTCATCATCGACCACCAACACGTCGGCCACCAAGGGCTGGCCCTGATTCACGGACAACTCCTCCCGCTCAGTACAAAATGTGCCCCCGCGTCAGCCCGCGCCAGATCAAGACTGGCGCCATTGGCTTCGGCGAGTTCGCGCGCGATATACAAGCCCAGCCCGGTGCCGCTCGGGTCGGTCGTCGCAAAAGGCTCAAAAACGTTCTCGTACATGTCCGGGTCGATCCCAGGCCCATCATCCACCACATGCAACGCCACCCGCGATCCGGGTAAATCAGAGGTAAATAAACGGATCGAGCCCATACCGCCGGAGCAATAACGGCGTGCATTCATAAGCAGATTGACGATGATCTGACGCAAATGGGCGCGATCGATCCACATTGCCGTGCTGTCCGGCACATCGAGTTGGTAAATCACGCGTTCCGGATCACCGGCAAGACTCATTTCGTCGACGATTCCGGACAGGGCCGGCGACAGCGGCAACACTTCACGCACCGCTGCATCGCGGCGGCCCAATGCCAGCACCTCGTGCACCAGGCGTTCAATGCGCAAGGCATTGTCGTGAATAATGCGGATGAGCCGCTTTTGCACATCCCTGCGCCTCTCCTCACCCAGCAGCTCCGCTGCCTGGGTCACCGCTGACAACGGATTGCGCAATTCATGCGCCATGCTCGCCGTGAGGCGACCCAGCGCGGCAAGCTTATGCTGCTGGATCTGATTCTGGATTTCTTCATAATCGGTGAGATAGACCAGCACGCTGCCCCGGTTGCCGCCGTCCGGATTCGCCATCACCGCGCGGCAGCGCACCAGCCGGCCTGAGGCGTCAAGACGCAGTTGCATGCTGTCGAAGCGCCCGTGCTGGCGACACATTTCGACCACTTCATCGAGTTGCGGCAAGCCTGCCCCGATCTGAACAGAATCACCCAGCATGCCGCGGGCGCGTGGATTGAGCTGGCGCACCAGGCCTTCTTCATCCAGCACCAGCACCCCGTCGTGCATGTCTTCAACCACACGCTCGCTGACGGCCTGCTCACGGCCCAACGCTTCACCGCGTTCCGCTGCCAGCATGGCATGAGTGCGCGCCCGCGCCGACAACTGGCGCACGGCCAGCGCCACCGCAAAAAATGCCACACACAGAATGCCCACGTGCAGCGAATCCGCCGCCCCGCCGCCCATCACTGCGCGCCACACGTTCTCGACCAGCACCAACAGCGTTGCGAACGCGGCAAACAGCAGCGGCTGTCGCCCTTCGGCCAACACGCCGGCGGCGGCCACGAACACCATCATTAACCCCGCCAAACCGCTCGAATGGCCGCCGCTGACCCACATCACCACTGCGAGCACTGCCAAATCAACGGTAAATTGCAGCGCCACCAGACGCTGGTGGCCAAATGCCAGCGCGAACGGGAAGCCGCTCGCGAGCGCAAAGACCACATACGCCAGCGTGATCAGCGTGTAGAGGGTGGGGTGTTCGCCGCCAAGACCCAGCTCGGAGCCAGCGACGAGAAAGAGCCCGGCCACGACCAAACGAAAAACGTTGCAGATGCGGCGGGGCAGAACGCGTTCGTAATCACGCCGCACCAGCTCGTTCGCGCTCATCGTTCTTTCTGTACCCCAAGCCGGCGATGCTGTTCCGAGCAATAAAAACGCCCTTCGGCTTTCAACGCCTCGCTTTCCGGGACATGCAGCCCACAGTGCGCGCACGCCAGCATGCGTTCGCCCTTGACGGGACGCCGCATCGGTTTGTTGCGCCGACGCCGCTCATCGAGCGCACGCCTGGCCCACCAATACACAATGACCAACAAGATCAGGATCAGCAGAACGCGCACGAATAACAACCTGAAACAAACTGAAACGAGTTTAGCACGCCGCCATCGAAGGCCCGATTACAGCACTGAGGTGTCCGGCTCGATGTCGACAAACGTTGCGAATATGCACCGCCTTTGCAAATACTGCGCCTTTCACGCAAGGGTGCGCAACGGGACACAGCCCTCATGCGTGCCAGTCAACCTGCTCGACCGGACCGAACGAACGCCCCAGGAAGCGCTCGCCGATGGTCTGAAAGCGCAGCGGTACGTCCGTGACGTAAAAACGATGCACCGGCACCGACTGCGCACGCGCCAGATCAAGCGCCTGCAAACGTTGTGCGGCCAGCTCGGCGGCAGTTGAGGCCGAATCGATCAAGCCCACATCCGGCCCGATCTCGCGTTTCAGCATGGGCTTGAGCAGCGGATAGTGGGTACAGCCCAGCACCAGGCTATCGACCTCTTCCGCCAGCACCGGCTTCAGATATTCCTGTGCGGTCATCCGGGTCACCGCGTGATCCAGCCAGCCCTCCTCCACCAACGGCACGAACAGCGGACAGGCACTGGAATACACTTGCACGCTGGAATCGAGCGCGTGCAGATAACGGGCATATGCATTGCTGTTGATCGTTGTCGGCGTGCCGATCACGCCGATGCGGCGCGATCGGGAATGCTTCAGCGCAGCTTTGGCGCCCGCCTCGATCACGTCGATCACCGGCACCTCGCCCGCGCATTCGCGCACCACATCCTCCGCGACCGCGGCCATGGTGTTGCACGCGACGATCAGCATCTTGACGTTGCGCTGCATCAGAAAGCGCACGATCTCGGCAGAAAAACGCCGGATGGTGTCGACCGATTTCACGCCATACGGCACACGTGCGGTATCGCCGAAATACACCACATCCTCAAACGGCAGGCGCTCCATCAAAGCGCGCACGACCGTCAGACCGCCAACGCCCGAGTCGAAAACCCCGATGGGGCCGGAACGATCCGCCATAAACACCCTGTTGTGTCGAAGAAGCAAAGCCGGCGATTTTAGCCTGCGTGCCGTCGCAGCGCCCACGCAACGTGTTCGCGCACCATTTCTGAAGGATCATCCACACGCGTTTCGAGCGCCGCCACCACCTCCGGCGTGGTCGGCGCATTGCCCAGCGCCACCGCGAGGTTGCGCAGCCAACGCTCAAAACCGATGCGATGAATGGCACTGCCTGCGGTCCGCTCTCGAAATTCGGTTTCGGACCACGCAAACAGCTCCACCAGACTCGCCTGATCGAGTCGATTACGGGGCGAAAAATCAGGCTCCTGCGAAACGATCTGCGTGAAATGATTCCAGGGGCACACCAATTGGCAGTCATCGCAGCCATAAATACGGTTGCCCACCAACGGCCGCAACGCTTCGGGGATCGACCCCTTCAGCTCGATCGTCAGATACGAAATGCAGCGCCGCGCATCCACCGTGTACGGCGCCACAATCGCGCCCGTCGGACAGGCGCCGATGCACGCGGTACAG
>DATGNI010000089.1:0-7048 GCA_035306825.1 Azoarcus sp.
TCGTCCTCTACAAGAAGCAGGCGGATCAATTCATTCATTGGACTTCCCCGGTTCGGCACGGCAGCGTGAGCACGAAGCGTGCCCCCGCACCGGGCGCGGATTCAAGCATCACATCCCCACCGTGTGCGCGTGCAACGTCGCGTGCGATCGCCAGCCCCAGGCCGGTGCCTTCGGCCCGCGTGGTAAAGAACGGTTCGAAGATGCGCGCTTGTTCCATCGCCGCCACGCCCGGCCCATCATCGGATACGGCAAAGGCTGCCATTGTGCCGTCACGCACCACCTCGACACGCACCACGCCGCCCTCTCCGGTGGCCTGCAGTGCGTTTTCGATCAAACTGGTCAATGCACCGGCAAGCGCCTTGCGATCTCCGGCGACGGTATCGGTGCCACATTCACAACGACTCTCGAATTGCACCCGACGCGCTCTGGCCACCGGTTCAAGAGTATGCGCGATCTCGCGTACCAGTTCGCACACTTCAAAACTTTGGTGTTCCGGCTGATCACCGCGCGCAAAACGCAGCATGTCGCCAATCAGGCGCTCAAGGTGATGCAGCCGTTCAATCGCGCGGTCGGCGGCGCGTTCCCGATCCGCCTGCACCAAGCCCGGTTTGCGCAGGCTGGAGGCATACAGCAGCGCTGCCGACAACGGTGTGCGCAACTGATGGGCCAGCCCGGCGACCATCTCGCCCATTGCTGCGAGACGCTCATTGCGCTCGGCGGCAAGTCGCATGCGATGGGCGTCGGTGACATCATGGATCAGCACGATGCGCTCTTCGCCCGATTCGAGTGCCGCCTCTGACAAAGCCAGCCGGCGCACGGTATCGCCGGCATCGAAGCAGACTTCTCCCGGTGTTTCGGTGACGTCAAAACGCGCTGCGATCGTGTCCCAGCGCGCGCCTTCACAACGCTCACCGAGCAGCTTCCGCGCGGCACGGTTGCTCTGCACAACCTCGCCGTCACGATCCAGTACAACCACGCCGGCAGGCAACGCGCCCATCAACACCGACAGGCGTCCGGTCAGCTGTCCGACCTGGCCCTGCAGGGCATTGTAGGCTTCGGACAACTCCTCGGAGGCGCGCGCGAACAGCGTGAACGCTTCGGCGAGCTGGGCGGCGTCAAGACGCTGGCCTGACGGCAATTGGGGCGGCAGGGGCAGATTGGATTCGGTCACGCTGGCCAGACTACCCGCCCGCGCAAACGACTCAAGCGGGAAATAAACGGCAAAAAATGCCGCTTATCAGCCGACCGGGCTTGCGCCGGGGCGCGGACAATGCCGTCATCCGTCCTTGCGACGAGAAAAGGAATTGCGCCATGGCCGCCGCAGATACCGCGAACGCATCCACTTCATCGAACACTCCGCCGTCTTCACGGCAAATCCTGCAGCAGTTCAACCAGCTCAGCCAGCGCCAGAAGCTCGCGGGTGCGGTGGCGCTCGCCTTTGCCATCGCGCTGGTCGCCGGCACCCTGCTGTGGTCGCGTGCGCCAGAGTATTCGGTGCTGTTCGCCAATTTCGAGGAACGCGACGGCGGCGCGATCGTCGCCGCGCTGGAGCAGCAAAACGTGCCGCACCGCGTCGGGGCTGGCGGCACCGCCATTCTCGTGCCGGCAGAACAGGTGCATGACGTACGCCTGCGTCTGGCTGCGCAGGGTCTGCCGCGCGGCGGGCTGGTCGGCTTCGAAGTGATGGAAAACCAGCGTCTCGGCGCATCCCAGTTCCTTGAGCAGGTGAACTATCAGCGCGCCCTGGAAGGTGAGCTGTCGCGCACCGTGCAAGCCGTCGCGGCGGTCGAGAAGGCTCGCGTGCATTTGGCCATGCCGAAGCAAAGCGGTTTTCTGCGTGACGAGCAAAAGCCCTCGGCCTCGGTGCTGGTCACGCTGCATCCGGGCCGCACGCTCAATAATGCGCAAACCGCCGGCATCGTACATCTGGTCGCTTCCAGCGTGCCGCGGATGTCCAATGATGATGTCAGCATCATCGACCAGGACGGAAAGTTGCTGACGGGCTCGAGCGAGCTCGAAGACGAAACCGGCCTGAGCGCCACTCAGCTCGGCTATGTGCGCAAACTTGAGGCAGCCTATCTGGAACGCATTGAAGCGTTGCTCACCCCCTTCATCGGCTCCGCCAACTTCAGCGCTCAGGTGGCTGCTGACGTGGACTTCAACCGCGTCGAGGAAACCGCCGAATCCTATCGTCCCAACCCGGCGCCGGAACAGGCCATCCGCAGCCAGCAGATTCATGAAGAACTGAACACCACCGCCAGCACGGGTGGGGTGCCCGGCGCCCTCACCAACCAGCCTCCCGTACCCGCGGTCGCCCCGATCACCGATCCCGTGGTGGGCGGTGCCGGTGAGGATGAAGAGGGCCCGCCGCAACACCACAATCGTTCGGCGACGATGAACTATGAACTGGATCGCAGCATCCAGCACATCCGTCACGCCATCGGCCAGGTGCGTCGGATGTCGGTGGCGATCGTGGTGCGCGAACGCATCGTCACGCCGCCCGACGGCGGAGCGGCGCATGGCGTTCCGCTGACGGAAGAAGAGATTCAGCGCATCACGGCGCTGGTGCAGGGAGCCATCGGCTACGACCCGGAACGCGGCGACGTGGTTGCAGTATCCAGCGCACCGTTCGTTTCGCCCCCTCCGCCCGACCAGAACGACCTGCCGATCTGGAAAGATCCGGCCTACTTCTCGCTGGGCATGCAGATAGGCAAATATCTGCTGGTGGCGCTTGCGCTGGCCTTCGCCTACTTTGGTGTAATCCGCCCGCTGTTGCGCGCACTTTCGTCGCAAACCACCGACGAGGACAGCACTGAGAGGCTGCGCCCGGAGAGCGAGCCGATCCCCGCCGACGAAGATTTCACTGTCCAGCTCGGCGGCAGCGCGGCTCGGCGAAGTTTCGAGGCGCGCATCGAACGTGCGCGTGAAATCACCCGTGAAGATCCCAAAGCGGTGGCCCATCTGATTCGTGGCTGGATGAGCGCTTCCAACCCCGAGGAGAAACGCAAATGAGCAACGACCCCGGTGTCGGCAAGGCCGCCCTGCTGCTGCTCACCCTCGGCTCGGACGAGGCGGCCGAAGTGTTGCGTCATCTCGGCCCGCGCGAGGTGCAAAAGCTCGGCCTCGCCATGTCCAGCCTGCCGGCGCAATCACGCGAGCGGGTCGAGACGGTGCTTAACGAAATGGAACAACATTTTGTCGAAGGCGCACCGCTCGAAGCAAACGAAGAACACATTCGCGACATGCTCACCAAGGCGCTCGGCGACGAACGCGCCGGGCACATCATTGCGCGCATCATGAACGGCTCGGATACCGCCGGCATTGAAAGTCTGAAATGGATGGATGCCGCCACTGCGGCCGATTTGATCCGCAACGAACATCCGCAGATCATTGCGACCATCCTGGTGCACCTCGAATTCGATCAGGCGGGTGAAATCCTGCGGCATTTCAGCGATCGTTTGCGCAACGACGTGGTGCTGCGCATCGCCACCCTCGACGGCGTTCAGCCCATCGCGCTGAAAGAGCTCAACGAGGCGCTCACGCAAATCCTGGCCGGCGCCTCCTCCATCAAGAAAGCCGCGATGGGCGGCGTGCGTCACGCTGCCGAAATTCTCAACTTCGTCGGCGCCGCCTCCGAAACGGCCGTGCTCGAAAACGTGCGCGAATACGATGCCGAGCTGGCCCAGCGCATCCTCGACGAGATGTTCGTGTTCGAGAATCTGCTCGAGATCGACAATCGCGGCATTCAGACGCTTCTGCGCGAAGTCCAGAGCAATTCACTGGTCGTGGCGCTCAAAGGTGCGTCCGAAGAATTGCGCGACAAGATCTTCAACAACATGTCGCAACGCGCCGCCGAAGGCTTGCGCGAAGATCTCGACGTGCGCGGCCCGGTGCGTCTATCCGAAGTCGAGGCCGAACAGAAAGAAATCCTCAAGACCGCCCGCCGGCTGGCCGAAGAGGGGCAGATCATGCTCGCCGCACGCGGCGGCGACGACGCTTTCGTATAAGGACTCCGGCCGATGAGCATTTCCCGCCACCAGGCCACCGGCGCCTACCGATTGTGGACCCCACCCGACTTCGACGCGCCGAACGAGGCGACGCCTCCCGCCGCGGAGACACACGAACAAACCGCCTCGACCGACTCCCCGTCCCCCGCTGAAGCGAACCCGGAACCTGTCGTCGAAACGCCTGCGGAAACGACGTCCGAACCCCCGCAGCCGCCTGAGCCACCCGTCAAGCTGCCCACCGCCGAGGAAATCGAGGCGATGTTCGAGCAAACGCGCAGCGAAGGCTATCGGGTCGGCCAGGAGGAAGGCCTTGCCGACGCGCGCGAGGAAGCTGCGCGGCTTACCCGCGTGGTGACGGCGATGGACGAATCGCTCGACCGGCTCAGCACGGAAGTGGCCGACGAAATTGTCGCCCTGGCGATCGCGCTGGCCGAACGCATGGTCGGCGACACGATCGCCACCCGTCCCGAAACCGTCGCTGCAACGGTGCGCACCGCCCTGCAACACGCCCCCCCGCAAGGCAAGATTCGTATCCACCTTCACCCCCAGGACGTTCAGCTCGTACGCGAGCATCTCGGCGACCAACTGGAGGCCGGCCATCATCACCTCATCGAAGACGACACGGTAACGCGCGGCGGCTGCCATCTGAAGACCGCCAACAGCGATATTGACGCCACGTTGGAGACCCGCTGGCGGCGCGTGCTGGAAAGCATCGGCCGCACGCCCGGAGACGACGATGCGTGAACACGTCAGCGACTGGAAACGCTATCTCGCCCATCACCGTACGCTGGTGGATACGGTCGATCCGCTGCGCGTATCCGGCCGACTGACGCGCATCAACGGCCTCGTGATGGAAGCCACGGGTATCAAGCTGCCACTCGGCGCCAATTGCCGCATCGGCGCGGAAAACGGCAGCGTGGAGGCCGAAGTGGTCGGTTTTCACGGCGAACGTATCTTCATGATGCCGACCGATGATGTTCACGGTCTCGCCCCCGGTGCGCCCGTCGTGCCGGTCGAAGCCAGCCCGCCTGCCATTTCCCTGCGCAGCGAAATGCCCTTTCTGCGTCGTTCCAGTGACCGTGCCAAGCATCTCCCGGTGGGCGACGAGCTGCTCGGGCGCGTGGTCGATGGCGCCGGCCGGCCGTTCGACACGCTTGGCCCGATCACCACCGACCACACGCGTTCGCTTCAGCCGCGGGCGATCAATCCGCTCGCCCGCGCCCCGATTCGCGACGTGCTGGACGTCGGCATCCGTGCAATCAACGCCATGCTGACGGTTGGCCGGGGCCAGCGTATCGGCCTGTTTGCCGGTTCGGGGGTGGGCAAATCGGTACTCATCGGCATGATGGCGCGCTACACCGTCGCCGATGTCATCGTGGTCGGTCTGATCGGCGAACGCGGACGCGAGGTCAAGGAATTCATCGAAGACAACCTGGGCGAAGAAGGTCTGGCCCGTTCGGTGGTGGTCGCCGCACCGGCCGACACCACTCCGCTGATGCGCATGCAAGGCGCCGCCTACGCCACCACCGTGGCCGAACATTTCCGTGATCAGGGCAAGCACGTGTTGCTGATCATGGATTCGCTCACCCGCTATGCCATGGCACAGCGTGAAATCGCGCTCGCAATCGGTGAACCGCCGGTCACGCGCGGCTATCCGCCCAGCGTATTTGCACGCCTGCCGGCGTTGGTCGAGCGCGCCGGCAATGGCTCCGAAGGCGGCGGTTCGATCACCGCTTTCTACACCGTGCTCGCCGAAGGCGACGACCAGCAAGACCCCATCGTGGATGCCGCACGCGCGATTCTCGACGGTCACATCGTGCTCTCACGCTTGCTCGCCGACCAGGGTCATTACCCTGCCATCGACATCGAGCAATCGATTTCGCGCACGATGAACAGTCTCGTACCCCCCGAACACATGGAGCGTGTGCGCCGCTTCCGGCGACTTTTTTCACGCTACCAGCGCTCGCGCGACCTGATTGCGGTGGGCGCCTACCAGCCCGGGGCCGACGTGCTGCTCGATCAGGCCGTATCGATGTATCCCAGCCTCGAAGCCTTCCTCCAACAAGGCATCTCGGAGCAGGAAAGCCACGCCGCCGCGCTGGAACAGCTTGCCACCTTGCTGCAGTAACGCAGCAAGGTTCTGGCCCGGACTGTTTTGACGGGCTAGACTGTTTTTTCAAACTGCATAAAAGTTCAGATGGCCCGTCGCCCCTTCGCTCTTCAACTTCTGCTCGACCAATCCCGCGCTCGTCTCGATGAGGTGACCGGCCAGCTCGGCCGGCTCATCGCGCACGAACAGGAAGGCTCGCACAAACTCAAGCAGCTGGAAGAGTACCGCCAGGAATACGCCCTGCGTTTCAGCGAAGCGGCGCGCAATGGGCTGGGCATGGACGCCTTGCGCAACTATTCAGCGTTCATGGAACGTATCGACAAAGCCATTGAAGCCCAACGCGCCCTGCTCGAACAATCCCGCCGCAACACCGAGACCGGCAAACAGGCCTGGGTTGAGCAGCGCAACCGCAAACTTGCGTTCGACACCCTGCACACCCGTCACCGCACCCGCGAATCCAGTCTTGAACGCCGGCGCGAACAGCGTCAGACCGAAGAACATCTTGGCAACCGTTTCCACGCGAAAACCGATCCGCAGGACGACTGACGCGATCGCGCCACCCGCCTTGGCACGCGACTTGCTCAACTCGGTTGTACGCGACCACCGAGGAAACGCAGGCGATGTCCCATCCGTTGATTGCTCCGAACAGCCCCCGCTCCGGCCTGAACACCCTGTTGCACGCCGCACCCAACGCCGGCGCTCAAAGCGCCCCGGGCTTCGAAGCCGCGCTTGAACACGCCCGCCGGCAGGAAAACCCCTCGTCCAAGAGCGTTGAGCACGTACACAACACCGAGCAGGCGTCCGCTCCGGCGCGCGAGGCGCATCAACCGCCGAACGCCCCTCCCGGGAACGACTCGCCGCCCGCACAGGATGTACCGGAGCACACCGCCCGCGGACCGGCAGAAAACGCTGTCGATGACACGGCGGACCC
>DATGNI010000090.1:0-13850 GCA_035306825.1 Azoarcus sp.
TCCGTGACGATGGGCGGTTTCGGCCAGTTGGGCGATATCGGTAATGTTGCCCAGCGGGTTGCCGATCGTTTCACAGAATACGGCGCGGGTGCGTGCGTCGATCAATTGCGCAACACTCGTTGCATCACGTTCATCGGCAAAACGCACCTCAATGCCGTATTGCGGCAAGGTGTGGGCGAAAAGATTGTAGGTGCCGCCATAGAGCCGGCTGGTGGTGACAATGTTGTCGCCCGCTTCGGTAATGGTCTGAATGGCTGCGGTGATCGCGGCCATGCCCGAAGCCATCGCCAACGCGCCCACGCCACCTTCCATCGCGGCGAGACGTTTTTCGAGAACGTCGTTGGTGGGGTTGGTGATACGGCTGTAGATGTTGCCCGGAACCTTGAGATCGAACAGGTCTGCACCGTGCTGAGTGTCGTCGAACGCGTACGAAGTGGTCTGATACACCGGGACGGCCACCGCTCGCGTGGTCGGGTCAGGTTGGTAACCACCATGGACGGCAAGGGTTTCTATCTTCATTCGTTGTATTCCGGGAAAACGTCAAACTTGGATGCACCAGTATAGCCGCGCTCAATGCGCACTGGCCTTCGGTGCGGTGCGGCCTTTGTTGCCGGGGATGCACCGCAATCCACCTTCGACAAGGAAGATTGCGGACGCACGGTGTTTAGAGAATGCGCCGAAGGGTGTCATCGCGCTGAACGAAATGATGGTACAGCGCGATCACGATGTGTCCCAGCGTCAAGATGGCCACTGCCCAGGCCAGCGGAGAATGAAGACTGCCCAGGCTTGCAGCCCAGCCGATTTCTGCGCCTTCGGCCACAATTTCCATCCCGAATGCGGTGACTCCATAACCACCCCCGAGCATCACCATGATTCCGGTGAGCGGCATCAACAACATGCCCGCATACAGCAGGCCGTGGCCGGCTTTGACGAGCTTGGCTGTTGCCGGATCGTGTTGTGGCCGGTGTGGGCGCTGACCAAGCGCCCAGAAAATGCGCAGGACGATCAGGATGAGGAGCAGAACGCCAATGGAGACGTGCCACGGCACCAGCGTTTGGCCCACCCAGTGTTCGCCTTCAAGAATGCGGTCGCCGAATTTCAACAGTTGCCAGGCGATGAGTACGGCCATCAGCCAGTGGAAGGTTTTGCTGACGCTTCCATAGCGTTCTGTAGTGTCATGGATCATGGAGCCCTCTGAAGGATGATGTAGATAAAAGGGGAAAAGGGTGTCGTCAAGGCAGATGGCGTCTACAGAACTGTAGCCGAAACTGCCTTCAAGAGAACAGTCTGCACAAGAGTAATGAAATCATCAGCCGAACCGGAATGCCGATAATTGGGTCTTCAGGACGCATTCGGAGTAAACGTTGTGAGCGTCGCTGTTTCCGGCTGCACCCGCGGCGACCATCAGTGGGATCAAATGCTCTTCTTCGCCTGCCGGATGGCATTCATGCGCATGCGGGGCGTGCGCCCATTGGCGCAAGGAATCCTGTCGCTTGGTGGGATCGGATGTCATCGTTTGGTTCAGCCAGCGGTCAAAAGCCTCTGACGGAGCGGTGAAACGTTCGTCGCCAAAGCCGCGCATATTGTGAAAACTCATGCCGCTGCCGATGATCAGCACGCCTTCCTTGCGCAATTCGGTCAATGCCCGGCCCGCGGCCAGATGAGCGGCGGGATCAAGATCATCGCGCAAGGCCAGTTGCACCACCGGGATATCGGCCTCTGGAAACATCAATTTCAGCGGAATGAACATGCCGTGATCAAACCCCCGCTTCGTGTCCAGGTTGCACGTCAGGCCTGCCTCAGACAGCAGTGCGGCAACCCGTTTCGCCAGTGTCGGGGAACCCGGTGCCGGATAGTCGAGCGCATACGTGTGCTCTGGAAAGCCGTAATAGTCGTAAATCAATTCGGGATTCGGACCGGCTGTCACACTGAAATCAGGCGCTTCCCAATGAGCAGAAACCATCAAGATGGCGTGTGGTCGGGCCGGTAAGGAGGCGGCGATGTTTTTCAGGAAAGCGGCCATGCCGTCCCAGGTGTTGGCCGGGTCCCAATTCATGAAAAAACAGGGGCCGGCACCGTGCGGGATGAAGATCACCGGCTGCGTGGGTGATGCCGTGGGCAGTACGTTGGCGTGTGTCATAGAGGGTGTCTTCAGGCCGATTTCAATGTGTGGGAAGATAAATTTCGTCTAAATTCGATCTTCTTTACAAAGGCTGTGAGCCAAGCATAGCAAATGCATCGAATGTTCTGCTGAATCGGATCAAAAGACCGATTTTCGCCGCGTGTCCGTCAAGCGGGAAGCATGAGCTTGGCTCGCAGAAGGCCGTGCAGGGCGTTGGCAACATAGATACCTTGCGCGGATTCGAGCGTGGTGCGGTGGATGACGCGCTCCTGCGCGCGACCGCTTTCAAGTAATTTTCGACGCATCACACCATCCAGTACGCCGCTGGTTAATGGAGGCGTCTGCAACACACCGCTGCCCGTGTCGATGAAGACTGAGCTGCGCGCCCCTTCAGCGATTTCGCTCCGTTCATTTAAACAAATCAAATCGAACAGATTTGCGGCCCGGGCCTCCGCCAACACGGCATCGAAGTGCGAACGGACGGTGGTTTTGTGGCGCGCGAGCGTGTTGTCGGAGCGTACGCGCGTGTCACTGATGCCGATCGCAACCGGCTCCTGCTGAGGAAGATACGAAGCGACGGTGATGGAGAATTGTCCGTCGGGATGCAGTTCCAACCGGACGCGCTGCGGAGCTCGCAGAGAAGGGGGGCGTTCGAGCAAGGCAGCGCGGATGGCGTCAACGTCACACGGGGTGCGGAAATATGCCGCAGAAGCGGTGAGTCGAGCGAGATGGCGATCGAGCAAAGGATAGGTGCCGTCCGCAGCACGTCGCATTGTCTCGATCAGCCCGAAAGGCGTGGGGAGACCGCTCAGGAAGCGGCCTTTTAACAAGCATTCCTCCCATTCCTGGGCGGCATCCGAATCGGTCACAATGCCGCTTCCAAGGCCACATCGAAACCTTCTTTCGGCGTTGATTTCCAAGGTTCGGATTGGCACGCTGAAGCGGAAATTGCCGTCCGGGGCCAGCCAGCCGAGTGCCCCGCAATAGACGCCGCGCGGCGCATTTTCCAATGCTGCGATGCGTTGCATCGAACGGATTTTCGGTGCGCCAGTGATCGAACCGCACGGAAACAGAGCGCGGAAGATGGTGAATAGATCGGCTTCAATCGGAGAGGCTGACACTGTGGAGGTCATTTGCCACAGGCTGGGAAACTCCTCGATATCGAACAAACGCTCGACACGCACTCCGCCAGCCGGCGCGAGGCGACCCAGATCGTTGCGAATAAGATCAACGATCATCACGTTTTCAGCGCGATTCTTCTCGCTGGCTGCCAGCGCGTTGGGATCTGTCTCACGCGCCGCGGTGCCTTTCATCGGACGACAGGTCAAACGTTGTCCGCAACGCTCGACGAACAATTCCGGTGAACGCGACAGGGTCACCCCGTTTTCGTGTTGCAGATAGGCACCGTAGCGCACCGGCTGACGTTCGCGCAGCGCAGCGTACAGCGCCAGCGGATGACCCGCGCATTCGCCGTGCAGCGGGAAGGTGTAATTCACCTGATAGCAGTCGCCTGTCGCAATCCAGTCGCGGATGCGGTTGACGTTTGCGCAATAGGTTGCGCGCTGGATGCCGGGCTCGAGCCCGCCTATGGCGGCAATGCGTTCGTGTTCGTCGAGACGCTCCAACGCTTTTTGCAGGGTGGAATCGGTTGTCTCTGCAGCAAGCTGGCGGGCCCGTCGAAAGACCTGAGCGGTCAGCAATGGTTCGCGCTGTCGATCGAGCAGCGCCGCAAGATGCGGTTCCAGTGCGTAGCCCAGTTCATAGCGCGCTGTGAGTGCGATCCAGTGACCGGCTTTGCGCGCGCGTTCGAGCGCGGCGAAAAAGTTTTCGAGCTCGTCGGGATGCGTGCACACGATGCTTTCCAGCAAGTCGTCAAGCAGCAGATCGCCTTCAAAAGCAAGGTTGTCGTCAAACAGAGCGAAGGGGGAGTGGGGATCGAACATAGTGCGCGGCAGAAAGTACAGCGCGCATGGTACTGCAATGGCTAGTCGAACAGATTCAGAATGCCGTCCAAGCCTGAATGATTGAGACTGCATCCGGCCGCTGCGCGCAGGATGGGCTTGGCGCGCCAGGCTACCGCGAGGCCCGCTTCGCGAAGCATGAGAAGATCGTTGGCGCCGTCGCCGACGGCGATCGTCTGTTCGGGCGACAAATTCAGACGCTCGCGCGCAGTGCGCAACACTTCGGCCTTGGCTGAGGCGTCAATCAGCGGACCGACAAGCTGACCGGTGAGCTGGCCGTTGCACGTTTCGATCTCAAGGGTGTTGGCATGGGCTTCGTCAAAGCCCAGACGCAGCTTGAGGCGTTCGGTGAAAAAAGTGAACCCCCCGGAGACGAGCACGGTATACACGTTGGCGGCTTTCAGGGCGGCCAGCAGGCGTTCGGCGCCAGGGTTGAGATGCAAACGCTGTTCGAAGACTTCAACGAGCGCAGATTCGGGGAGCCCCTGAAGCAGGGCGGTGCGGCGACTGAGCGATTCGGCGAAAGCAATGTCACCGCGCATGGCAGCTGCGGTAATGGTGGCAACTTCCTCACCCCGACCGGCCAGATCGGCGAGTTCGTCAATGCATTCGATGTCGATCAGGGTGGAGTCCATATCGGTGACGAACAGACCGTAGGCCGCCAACGGACGATCCAGGGTGGCGCAACAGTCCAGGCCGATGCGGCGACACAGCGCAGAAAGCGCCAACGTATGGTGCGCATTTTCAAGGCGGCAGGCTTGCTGGCCCAGCGGCGTGACTGCGGTAGCGCCGGCGGCCTGACGAAGCTGATCAAGCGTGTCGGGCGCGAGTGGCGCGCCCTGCACGACGAGGTTCATCGTGTCCGGCTCCGTACCGTGCCGGATTCGCTGAGCGTGCGATGCGCTTCGCGCAGCATGTTTTCGGTGGTGGCCCAATCAATGCAGCCGTCGGTGACCGAACAACCGTATTTGAGTTGAGAAAGGTCCTCGGGGATCTTCTGGTTGCCGGCTTCGATGAAGCTCTCGACCATCGTGCCGACAATGGAATGATTCCCTTCGCGGACCTGGCGAATCACGTCTTTCATGACCAGCGGCTGCAGTTCAGGATTTTTCCACGAGTTGGCGTGCGAGCAATCCACGACGATGTTCTGCGCCATGTTTGCTTTCTGCAATGCCTGTTCGGCGAGCGAGATGGACACCGTGTCGTAGTTGGGCCGTCCGCCGCCACCACGCAACACGACGTGGCCGTAATGGTTGCCACGGGTGCGCACGATGGAGGTGGTGCCGTCGGTGTTGATGCCCAGGAAGCTGTGGGGATGGGACGCCGACATGATGGCATTGATGGCCACGGAGAGGTCGCCGTCGGTGGCGTTCTTGAAGCCGACCGGCGTAGACAGGCCGGAGGACATTTCGCGATGCGTTTGCGACTCGGAAGTGCGCGCGCCGATGGCCGTCCAGGAGATCAGGTCTCCATAATATTGCGGTGCAATCGGATCGAGCGCTTCGGTCGCGGCGGGCAGGCCGATTTCGTTGACGCTCATCAGGAATCGGCGCGCTTTTTCCATCCCTTCATCGATGCGAAAGGAATCGTTCATGTATGGATCGTTGATATAGCCTTTCCAGCCGGTGGATGTGCGCGGTTTTTCAAAGTACACGCGCATCACGACGAACAAGGTTTCGGCCACCTCGTCGGCAACTTTCTTGAGTCGGCGGGCGTAGTCGAGGCCGGCTTCCGGGTCGTGGATCGAGCAAGGTCCGATGACGACGAAAAGTCGCGGGTCCTTGCGGTCAAGGATGTTGTTGAGCACGCTGCGGCCGTTGAGAACGGTCGCAGCGGCCTGGCTGGAAAGCGGTACGCGCGCTTTGATCTCTTGCGGCGAGGGCATTGGATCAAAGGTGGCGATGTTGAGGTTGTCAGTCTGTAGTGCTGCAGTCATGCGCTTTTCCGGAAACGGGTTAGGCAAAAGAAACATTGTAACGCGCTGCGGTGCACAAACCTGGTTATGCCCGCACGGACTCAAGCAGCTCGCGCACCGCCACCGCGCGTTGATGCAGGGCCGGCACGTTGATTTTGCGGACCAGTCTTTCCTGGCCGCTCATGCTGGTGTTGCGATCTTGCTGAATCAGTTCGATGACCTTGATCGGATCGACCGGCGCGCCGGGACCGAATTGCACCGCGATCTGGTGTTCGGAGGCGTCGAGCTTGTGTACGTTGTACGGCTTCAGCGTAATGCGCAGACGGTGGGTCTCGAGCAATGCCTGAGTCTGCTCGGGCATTTCACCGAAACGGTCAATGAGTTCTTCCTGCAGTTCACGCAGATCGGCTTCCGTGTCGCAGTTGGCCAGACGTTTATACAGTGTCAGGCGTTCGCTGATGTCCGGACAGTAATCGCTCGGCAACAGGGCAGGCGTGTGGAGATTGATCTCGGAGGTGACTTCCAGCGGTTCGGCAAGGTTGGGTTCCCGGCCGGCCTGCAGATCGCGTATCGCGCGTTTGAGCATTTCGCTGTAGAGCGCAAAACCCACTTGCTGCATTTCGCCCGACTGGTTGTCGCCCAGCACCTCGCCGGCACCGCGAATTTCCAGATCGTGCATGGCCAGGTAGAAACCGGAGCCGAGCTCCTCCATCGCCGAGATGGCTTCAAGGCGTTTTTTGGCTGCGGTTGATGGACGCGCATCAGCGTCGGTCAGCAAATACGCATAGGCCTGGTGATGGCTGCGTCCGACGCGGCCGCGCAACTGGTGAAGTTGGGCGAGGCCGAAACGATCGGCGCGATGGATGATGATGGTGTTGGCACTCGGAATGTCGATGCCGGTCTCGATGATGGTGGTGCACAGGAGCAGATTGGTGCGTTGTTGCGTGAAATCGCGCATCACGCGTTCCAGCTCGCGTTCCGGCAACTGCCCGTGACCGACCGCAATGCGCGCTTCAGGCAATAACTCCTCAAGCTTTTCGCGCATGTTCTGGATCGTTTCGACCTCATTGTGGAGGAAATAAATCTGGCCGCCGCGTTTGAGCTCGCGCAGCACCGCCTCCCGCACAATGCCTTTACTGTGTGGATGGATGAAAGTCTTGATCGCCAGGCGTTTTTGCGGCGCGGTGGCGATGATCGAGAATTCGCGCAAGCCTTCAAGCGCGAGGCCCAACGTACGCGGGATCGGCGTGGCGGTAAGGGTCAGGATGTCGACTTCGCGACGCAGACGTTTCATCGCTTCTTTCTGCCGCACCCCGAAGCGGTGTTCCTCGTCGATGATGACCAGGCCCAGACGTTTGAACTGGACGTCTTTTTGCAGCAGTCGATGGGTGCCGATGATGATGTCGAGCTTGCCTTCAGCAAGTTGCTGGAGGGCTTCGTTCTGCTCCTTAGCGGATTTGAAGCGTGACAGTTCGGCCACCTTCACCGGCCAATCCGCGAAACGGTCGGCGAAGGTCTGGTAGTGCTGTTCGGCGAGCAACGTGGTGGGTGTCAGCACCACCACCTGTTTGCCGTCGGCGACGGCAATGAACGCGGCGCGCAGGGCCACTTCGGTTTTGCCGAAGCCGACGTCGCCGCACACCAGCCGATCCATTGGCTGGCCGGATTTCATGTCGGTCACCACGGCGTCGATGGCGGCCTGCTGATCAAGCGTGGTTTCAAAGCCGAAGCCGTCGGCAAAAGCTTCCAGATCATGTTGATTGAAGTTGAAGCGATGCCCCGGTCGCGAGGCGCGCTGGGCATAGAGGGCGAGCAACTCGGCCGCGGTGTCGCGTACCTGCTGGGCGGCCTTGCGTTTGACCTTTTCCCATTGACCGGAGCCCAGGCGATGGGGCGAGATCGTTTCCGGATCGGCACCGGCATAACGCGAAATCACATGCAACTGTGAGACGGGCACATAGAGCTTGTCCCCATTGGCGTATTCCAGGTGCAGAAATTCGGTTTCCCCTTCGCCCAGATCCATGTGTATGAGACCGGTGTATCGGCCGATGCCGTGCGAGGCATGCACCACCGGATCACCCGGCTTGAGCTCCGACAGGTCGCGCAGCCAACCTTCCACGGAGGCGGCCTTGCGCGCGTCGCGCCGTCTGCGGGGACGAGCCGTTGCAGCGTAAAGCTCGGCTTCGGTGATGATCGCCATTTTCGCCGTTGGCAACATGAAGCCGTTGACAAGCGGTGCGACGCTCAGAGCGAAAGGCTCATCGGAAGCCAGGAAGTCTGCAAAATCCGTATGAGCGGCTGGCCGCAAATCGTATTCGGCGAGATATTCGGACATGGTTTCGCGTCGTCCGGGCGACTCGGCGAGCAACAGCACACGGCCTCCCTCTTTCATCCAGTCACTGGCGAGCAATTCCTTGAGCTTGTGCAGAGGGTCGACGGCCTTGCGTTCCACTGCAATCTGCGGCAGTGGAGTGGCGATCGCGTCCGTTTCTTGAGCGTCAAAGAGGGGGATCGAGACCGTCCGTAAGGCCTTCAACGTGCTGAAAAAGGTTTCCTGATTGAGAAACAGGGCGTCGGGTTTCATCACCGGACGACTGCGGTCACCGTCAAGGAGGGCGTGGCGTTGCAGGGTGTCACGCCAGAATTCATCGATGGCTTTCGGTACGTCCTGATGCAAGACCACCACGGCGTCTGTCGGCAAATAATCGAACAGCGTTGCCGTTTCATCGTGGAATAGCGGGAGAAAATATTCGATGCCCGCCGGAGCGATACCGTTGGAGACGTCCTTGTACAGTTGGACGCGTGAAGGGTCGCCTTCAAAGGTTTCGCGAAAACGACTGCGGAAGGCGAGTCGGGCCGGCTCGTCAAACGGGAATTCGCGAGCTGGCAGGAGACGAATTTCCGGTACCGGATAAACCGTGCGTTGGGTGTCTGGATCGAAGGTCTTGATGCTTTCGATTTCATCGTCGAAAAGATCGATACGCAACGGCAGTGCTGCGCCCATCGGATACAGGTCGATCAGTCCCCCGCGGACCGAGAATTCGCCCGGACTCACAACCTGCGTGACATGCGCGTAACCCGCAGTGGCCATCTGTTGGCGCAGTTGATCGATGGCGAGATGCTCGCCCTGCTTCAGAAAAAAGGTGTAGGCGGCGAGAAAGGAGGGCGGCGCCATGCGATAGAGCGCCGTGGTGGCGGGCACCAGGATGACGTCGGATTCGCCGCGAGTGAGCGAATACAGCGTTGCGAGGCGTTCCGAAACCAGGTCCTGGTGGGGCGAAAAACTGTCGTAAGGCAGGGTTTCCCAATCGGGCAGGCTGTGCGCACGAACATCCGGGGCGAGCCAGCCAAGCTCTTCCCGCAAACGTTGCGCCTCGGGCGGGTCGGCGCAAATTACCAGCAATGTCTGGCCGCGTCTGGCGAGCTGTGCCACTGCGAGTGCGTCGGCTGATCCTGCGAGAACGGGCAGGGTTTGACGCGTGCCAGCCTTCGGAAATGGCAAGGCGGCGAGTTCGGGCAGAAGCGATTCAGGTTTCAGAGGCATCAGAAGAGCGCGGCGGAGAAGAAACCACTAATTATAAGGGATCGTGCGTTTCACGTTGGTTTGTATCGAGTGTCCAGCCGGACAGCCATGGCCGCCCATCGATTCTGCATCCGAGCTCGGACAGCCATTCACCAATGCGCTGATTGGAATTATTGCCAACCGTGTATGGGTGAGGAGAGGGAACGAAATCGACGCCGTAGTCCGGGTTATGAATGATTTCGGTAGCGTCGAGGAAGCGCTGTTCCAAACGGGTAGTCAGCGTTTCTACCGCGTCGGCTTCGACATGGATTTGGATGGCCGTGTGAACGGGCACGCGCAGTTGCCTCAATGCGGTGTCGAGATCCTGCGTGTGAGGCAAAAATTGGCGTCCCAAAACCGCCGGCGTTTTGAGGAACAGGGCGCGCAATCCCGATCGTGCGTCGGTGTGGCCATATGCGTAGTACTCACGGTCTCCCCAGGAATAACGCACCAGTCCTTCGTTCAATGGCAACATCAGGCTGGAATGCCAGCCGTGATCCAGCACAAATATCGGGGCCGGCCTGACCGGTTCGGGGGGCGGCACAATACGTGCCGAGCAGCCGGCAAGTGCTGCGCACATGCTGAGCAGGAACATCCGTTGAAAGAGCATGCTCAATGACGCACGAGTTGCGCGCAGCCGGCCGCAAAATCAACGAAAGCGAGGCTGGCATAGCCGACGACACGTCCGCGATCGCCCGCAGTATCGCCAGAATTGCGCAAATCCAGCAGATACGGCGCCAGTGCGTGCCGAGCGCTGGCAATCAGCAGGCCGTTGAGCGCACTTGCATTACACGCTTGATGGCTGCTCAGACCCGGCCGCAGATCGAGCATTTGGTGAACCGTTGTGCGGTCGAGCGCACGGGAATCGTCGTAGCTCAAAAAATGGGAAAGATCGCTGCTGATCACGAACAGGGTTTCGGGGCCGCCCCACAGCAATTCAAATAGATCCGCCACGTGTTCGGCGCTCTCCGAGTTGATGAGCAGCGGAATGATGCTGAAATCGTCAAACAATGTTTGCAGGAAGGGCAGTTGTACTTCGACCGAATGTTCCTGCGCGTGAGGATGGTTATCGATCGTCGCATCCGGAAATTGGCGGAGCAGCTGCGTTGCTTCAGCGGCGACCGGCACCACGCCGAGCGGCGTGGAAAAGCCTTGCCAAGCCGGCAGGACGAAGCCTTTTATTGACGCTCGATGCGCCGAGCCGAGCAGAACGACGCGTTTTATGGTGTGATGCGCACCGTACAGTGACGCATAGCCGTTGGCTGCGACTGTTCCGGAGTACAGATAGCCCGCGTGCGGCACGACGAGGGCCTTGGGTAGAACGGTCAGCTCTTCGGCTGGCACTGCACTCGTGAGCAGCTCGATGGTTTGAGTACGCAGAAGCTCAGGGTCGGCAGGATAGAGACGGCCGGCAAACGCTGCCGGACGGATCGCTTGTTGCATGTTCATGGCGCTGCACTGTCCGAGTTGAACGCGACAAAGAAGCTGTTCTCATTATAGGGAGTATCGGACGCGCTGCCGCACAGTGGATTTATGTTTAAAATCTAGGTCATGTCACTATCCAAACCTCGTTATTTCGCCCTGGTCCCTGCAGCAGGCAGTGGCAGTCGTTTCGGTGCCGGACGACTCAAACAGTATCTTCCGCTCGCCGGAAAACCGTTGATCGCACACACGCTGCGCGCACTCTGTGCGGTGGAGGAAATCGAACGTGTGTTCGTGGTCCTGTCCGCCGACGACACCGAATGGGCCACGCATGACTGGTCCTTTCTGGGCTCGCGGGTGGTGCCGTTGATTTGCGGTGATGCAACTCGCGCCACGAGCGTGATCAACGGTCTGCGAGCGATGGCCGGTGAGGTCGCAGAAGACGACTGGGTGCTGGTGCACGACGCCGCGCGTCCCTGCATTACCCCGCAGCAGATCAAACGGCTTGTCACCGAATTGAAAGAGGACGAGGTTGGCGGCCTGCTTGCAATCCCTCTTGCCGACACCCTTAAACGCGCGGATCCGCAGCAGCGGGTCAGCGAAACCGTGCCACGCGAAACCTTGTGGCGAGCGCAAACGCCGCAGATGTTCCGTTACGGCGTACTGCGTGCTGCGCTGGCTTCTGTCGGCGAGGTCACCGATGAAGCTGGCGCGATCGAGGCGGCCGGCCTGAAGCCGAAGCTGGTAGAAGGAGATCTGACGAACCTCAAGGTCACGTGGCCGATGGATCTGCAAATGGCCGAATATGTTCTGTTCAGCCGTCTTGAATGGGAGGGCCCCGAACAATGAGCGCATTCCCGTTCCGGATTGGTCAAGGCTTCGATGTGCACAAATTTGCACCCGACCGGCCGTGCATCATTGGCGGGGTGGATATTCCGCATTCTCTCGGACTGATGGGGCATTCTGACGCCGATGTGTTGCTTCACGCAGTGACGGACGCATTGCTTGGCGCTGCGGGGCTGGGCGATATCGGCCGGATGTTTCCCGACACCGAAGCCGAATACGCCGGGGCCGATAGCCGTGTTTTGTTACGTCAGGCCTGGAAGGTCGTACAACGGCATGGTTTTGAAGTGGTGAACATTGACGCCACCGTGATTTGCCAGACGCCGAAGATCACGCCCCATGCACCGGCAATGGTCGCCCACATCGCGAGCGACCTCGGCTGCGACCCTGCATGCGTAAACATCAAGGGAAAGACTACGGAGAAACTGGGCTTTGCCGGACGGGGAGAGGGCATTGCGGCCCAGGTCGTGGTATTGCTCTCGCGGATCGGGTGATCACGACGGGAAAAGACATGTTCCCGTGGGCTCAATTTGCGATGGTTCAAACCGAGGGGCTTCTGAAGCCCCTCTTGTTTGCGGATTGGTTTTACACCAGCATGCAGCTCGCCAGACGCTTGCATAATTGCGGTTCAGCGGCTTTGGTATAGTCTTTTTCGAATCGATCGGTCACGAGTTCGGCGGTTGGCTGATCCATTTGGGCATTGAGCATACCCATGAAGGCGGGGGGCGCAAAAACGATCGCGCGGTTGTAGGCGTTCTGCGTTCTTCCCTGATAGAGCTCCCGCGCCAGTTTTTGCGCAAACAGCTTGGCCTGGTGGGTTTTGGGTTGAGTCTGAGGTTGTTTGGCTCCTTTTCCGGCGTACGCGGCAGACATGCTGCCGGATCGATCTGTGACAAGTTCGGAATTCTTGAAGCGGCTTTCGGGATGATCCATTTCCTTGACCAGCTTGATCCCTTTGTTGGGACCAAGATGTTCATACATGCGGGCAAAACTGGAGTTGGCCACCAGAATCCAGATGTTTTTCATTGACAGTGCCTCCGATCGAATGGTTCGGGCGTGCGTGGAGCGAGCGGTTAGTCGTGACCCGGGGGAGTGTCGTACGCCACTCCCCCTTTCGTAGTCACAAGCACCGTATGACCATTGCGGCCGATGCAAATTGCGCTAACCGCGCTAAGGTTTTGCAAACTTTCCGATCGCTACGATGTTTCGTAGCATTTTCAGCCTAGACCCGAAAAACCGGCTCGGCAAACCCCAAAAAACGGGTGATTACGAGAACCCGCTCCAGGACTCGCTTTCAGACAGAAAAATATTCAATTGCAATTTTCATCGAGATTCGCTGCGGGATCGAGGCCGAATAAACGGGCGAGCTGGGCGTGAACTCGAGGATGTGCGGCGCGTAATTCCAGTGGGGTTTCGAAAAAGGCTTCGGCACTGACCGCAAAGAATTCGGCCGGATCTTCTGCGGCGTAGGGGTCGAGCATTGTGGGCTCACCCAGGGCGATGGCGCAACATAGCGCTTCATAGGCTTCGTTGAAATCACGCGCCCATTCCCTGCGCGACATGTCAGAAGGTAACGGCGGCAAGCCGTCCGCCCCACCGTGGGCCATGTCGAGCTTGTGTGCAAATTCATGGATGACGACGTTGACGCCGTCCTCCTCACGATCCGCCGCAGGCCAGGAGAGCAGTACCGGTCCGTCGGCACGCGCCTCACCCAGCACTTCGTCGTCGAATTCGTGCACGATGCCGTATTCATCCATTTCGCTGCGTGGGATTACGATGTCGCCAGAATAGATGATGATGCCGACCCAGCCACGGTAGGCGCTGAGTCCGAGCCGATAGACCGGTAACACGGCCTGCAACGCGATGGACAGCAGCATTTCGTCGTCCAGCTCGAAGTCTCGTGCGCCGTGAAACTGCTTGGACGCAAGAAACGCACGCGCAAGTTCGCGCACGCGCATGCGTTCATCCCGCGAGAGTGCGTCCAGAAAGGGCAGGCGTGCTTCGGTGCGCGCCCACAACTCGGCC
>DATGNI010000091.1:0-3325 GCA_035306825.1 Azoarcus sp.
GGGGCTGTGCGAACATCGTCCTGACCCGCCGGAAGATCGAATCCGTCATGCGTGGAGGGCGTTACTTCGAGCCGTGCGCTGGCGCCCATCCAACGGCCGTTACGCACGTCGACAATCGGCCACAGGGCCACAGTGAGCGAATCGGGCTGAAGGTCATTGCATGGCGCAGGAGAATCCGTTGCTGCGGTAGCAAGGCCGGTCGAAGGCGTGGCGCTTTCGATCAACAGCAGACGCCAGCCCGGGTGGGGGCCCGGCAGAATGCGTGCGCGGTGCGGGCCCAGCCGAGTGATCTGCACTTCGTGCGCTTCCGGCCACTGCAGGGGAAATACCGTATCGAGCGCAAGACCGCGAATGTCGAGACGATCTATTCCCGGCAATTGCGCGGCGGCGGCGTTGAGGGCCTGCACGCGGCCGGCGCTGTCTACCACGATCAAGCCTTGCGCCAGCGCAGCGGCCAATTGCGGCCAGAGGCGGTCGGTGCCGGTTTCGCCGCGCGGCGCCTGGCCGCTGGCGGTGATCAGATCCGGGCTCAGGATCAACGCATGGATGCCGGGGCGCAGACGCGCGGCGGCGATGAAGCGCAATTCGCGGTGACGGTCGCCGGGCAATGCGACCCGGATGCTGCCGCGCATTTCGCCTTGAATCAACAGGCGTTCGCGCGCGGAAAGAAAAGCCTGTTCGTTTGGAAACAGTGTGGACAGCGGCTGTCCGGCGATCTGCCGGTATTCCCGTTCGAGCAGGCGGCAGGCGGCGCTGTTGGCCTCGATGATGACCTCGTCGCCGGTGATGATGAGACCTTCATCGACCAGTTCGAGCAACGCCAGATAAAGGCCTGTTTCGAGCCCTTCGGAAAAATCCGCAGTGAACGCTTCTTGCGGTGGGGGCGCGGGGCGGCGAGGAGGGGATGGCATGGACGTGGGCGGAAAGTGAAGGGGCGTCAGTCCTTCAGCATAGTCGCGCAACGCCCTGGCCGTCGCAGGAAAAGACCTGTAAAGGCCCGCTTATTTGCGTCCCAAACCGCCCAGAAGCACCGCCAGGGGGCGTTTGGTGCGTTGGGGGGAAGGTCTCACGCCGTTCGACTCGTCGCCGGTGTTGGCTGGAGGGGCCGAGGCATACGGTTTGTTGAAATCGAAACCATCTGGCGCCGTCGTACGCGCCGGCTTGCGGCCGGCTGCGGGGGGTTCGCGTCGGGCGGCGGGTGGCGGCTTCCCATTGCGTCGATTCTCGCGCGGCGCTTCCTGCTGTTCCTCGCGATGTTTGCGCTTGCGCGTGCCGACCTCATCGTATTCAGGTTCTGGATCAAAGCCGGGGACGATCGATTGCGGAATTTCGAGTTTGATCAGTTTCTGGATCTCGGCCAGCCGCCCTTTTTCCTCCGCGCACACCAGCGACACTGCATTGCCCAGATGGCCTGCGCGTCCGGTGCGGCCGATGCGATGGACATAGTCTTCCGCCGTGTGGGGCAGTTCGTAATTGATGACGAAAGGCAGCTCGTCGATGTCGAGTCCGCGTGCCGCGACGTCGGTTGCCACCAGCACGCGCAGCTTGCCAGCCTTGAAGGCTTCGAGGGTTTCGCTGCGCTGTCCCTGGCTCTTGTCTCCATGGATCGCGTCAGCGGAAAGGTTTTGGCGGACCAGATAGTTGGCAAGACGCGAGCACGTCAGCTTGGTCTCCACGAACACCAGCACCTGAGCCTCTGGCTCGTGGCGCAGCAGGTGGGCGAGCAGATTGCGCTTGAGCCCGGCCGATACCGGATGGACGCGGTGCTCGATGGTTTCGGAAACCATGTTGCGACGCGCGACTTCGACCAGCTGCGGATTCTTCAGCATGCGGTCGGCGAGTTTGCGGATTTCCTCCGAGAAAGTCGCGGAAAACAGCAGGCTCTGACGCGTAGCCGGCAGCAGATCGAGAATACGTCGAATGTCCGGAATGAAGCCCATGTCGAGCATTCGGTCCGCCTCGTCGAGCACGAGCAGGTTGACCTGACCCAATTGGATCGATTTCTGCTGTACATGATCGAGCAAACGACCGGGCGTGGCGACCACAATCTCGACGCCGCGGCGCAAGGCTTCGGTCTGAGCGCGCATATCGACGCCGCCGTAAATGCAGAGCGAGCGCAGAGGCAGATGCTTGCTGTAGCGCTCGACCGATTCATGCACCTGGACGGCCAGCTCACGGGTGGGGGCGAGCACCAGCGCACGCACCGGGTGGCGCGCCGGGCTGGTGGAGGTGTTGGCGAACTGAGCAAGACGTTGCAACAGCGGCAGCGTAAACCCTGCAGTCTTGCCGGTGCCGGTCTGCGCCGCGCCCATGACGTCAAGCCCGCGCAACACGATTGGAATGGCCTGCTGCTGGATGGGCGTGGGGTCGGTGTAGCCCGTCTCTTCGACGGCGCGTTGCAGCTCGGGAATGAGCCCGAGATCGGCGAAACTCATAGTTTGTGTGTGTCCTGTCGGTCGAAGCCGGTCGCGAAAAAAGGTGCGCGGATAAAAAACGTGATTATACACGCGCGATAGCGTGTTTTCCGTTTTGTCTCAAGTGCTTCGGGGGCATTTGGTTTGTCGATGGCTGGATTCGCCGGGGTGGTGGCTGTGCGGTTGTTTGCAGGCCGGTCGTTGGTAGTCGTGTGGTTTGGGTGGGGTGTTTTCGTTTCGGGATGCGGTTTGGTTGTGACTGATCGGGATTTGTTCGGCTTGGGGTGTGGGCTGCGTTCAGGCCTTGACCGGCCGGGAATTCGCCCCGGCGGGCGACTGACTTTCTTGTGATGCGACAAGAAAGTAAGCAAAGAAACGCACCCTCCTCACCGCCCCTTCGGGGTTCCCTCGCTCCGAGCATTTCCGGCGGCCGGCCCTGAACTCGCTTCGCTCAGACATGCAGGGCCGGAAACCCCGCCGGAAATGTTCTGCGTTCGGCGGCTCACAAGGGAGGGGCACACCGAACACGGCGTTTCGGATGGTGCAGAGTAGCGTGTGCGCTGTGCTGGCGTCATTGTCTGAAATTCGGCTGGGTGGGATGTGTTTGCTTGGGGCTGCGATCTCGCCTCGACCGGCCGGGAATTCGCCCCGACGGGCGACTGACTTTCTTGTGATGCGACAAGAAAGTAAGCAAAGAAACGCACCATCCTCGCCGCCCCTACGGGGTGCCCTCGCTTCGCACGTTGTCGGCGGGCGGCCCTGCGAACTCGCTTCGCTCAGACATGCAGGGCCGCACAGCTCCGCCGTCAACGCTCTGCGCTCGGCTGCCATTTGCAGCAGGGGGTGTTGTTTGGTCCGCCGAAGTGTTCTGCAGAGTTTGTTGCGCAGGTGCGCGGCGCGGCTTGAATGGC
>DATGNI010000092.1:0-25634 GCA_035306825.1 Azoarcus sp.
AACGTGTGCCCGTCGCTCGCGCGCATCTGATAGCTGCCGTGCATCGTGCCCACCGGCGTGGACAGAAACGCCCCGCTGCTATAACGGTGCTGACCGCCCGGTGCAATCACCGGCTGCTCGCCCACCACCCCGTCTCCCCGAACCTCTTCGACCCCACCGCTGCCGTCGGTGATGATCCAGTGACGACGCAAAAGCTGTACCGGAACCGAACTGCGGTTCGTTATGGTGATGCGATAAACGAAAGCGTAATGGCTATCGTTTGGACTGGATTGTGCCGGGACGTATTCGGCAATCGCTTCGATGAGTATTTCGTAACGAGCAGGTTCGGTCATTTGGTGCCTGGTTGATCGGTAAATAGGGAGTCAGAAAGAGGTAAAATACCACTTTTCCCTGTGGAATTACGATCATGTCCGTTACATCGCTCACGGCACTGTCGCCATTGGACGGCCGCTATGCTGGCCGTCTCGACGCATTGCGCGAACATTTCTCTGAGCATGGGCTGATTCGCAATCGTGTCCGCGTCGAAGTGGAATGGCTCAAGGCGCTCGCCGCCGAACCGAGACTGGCTGAAATCCCGGAATTTTCTGCGAATGCCATTGCGGAACTTGACGAAGTTATCGCCCATTTCGGGCCTGAGGACAGTACGGCGGTAAAGCGTATCGAGGCCACGACGAATCACGACGTCAAGGCGATGGAGTATTGGCTCAAACAAAGCCTCGCGAATAACGACGAAGTGATGAAAGTTTCTGAATTCATTCACTTTGCCTGCACCTCTGAAGACATTAACAACACTTCGCATGCACTGATGCTGAGCGAGGGCAGGGATAAGGTCCTGTTGCCAGCGCTGGACGAGGTGATTGAGTCGCTGCGTGGGCGGGCTCACGCGCTCGCTGAGGAGCCGATGCTGTCACGCACGCATGGTCAGCCGGCGAGCCCGACAACATTGGGCAAGGAACTGGCGAATATCGTTGCGCGTCTGGTGCGAGCGCGTGACAACATCGCCGCGGTGTCGTTGACCGCGAAGTTCAATGGCGCGGTGGGAAATTACAATGCCCATTTGTCTGCCTGGCCCGACTTCGACTGGGAGCGTTTTAACCGTCACTTCATCGAGTCTTTGGGGTTGGAATTCAATCCTTATACGATCCAGATCGAGCCACATGATGCGATGGCTGAATTGTTTGATGCGATCGCACGTTGCAACACGATACTGCTCGATGCCTGCCGGGACGTATGGATGTATATTTCGCTCGGCTATTTCAAACAGAAGTTGAAAGAGGGCGAGGTGGGCTCGTCGACGATGCCACACAAGGTCAATCCGATCGACTTCGAGAATGCCGAAGGCAATTTCGGGGTGGCCAATTCGGTACTCCGACATTTTTCGGAAAAGCTGCCGGTCTCACGTCTGCAGCGGGATCTGACCGACTCAACGGTGCTGCGCAACATGGGCGTCGCTTTTGGCCATACGGTGCTTGCACTGGACAGCATGACGCGTGGAATCGGAAAGCTTGAGGCCGATCCGAAACGTCTGGCGGAAGATCTGGCCGAAAGCTGGGAGGTCCTCGCCGAGCCGGTGCAGACGGTCATGCGACGTTTTGCGATCGACAGTCCGTACGAGAAGCTCAAGACGATGACCCGTGGCCGTGGCATCACTCGTGAGGCCTTGCACGATTTCATCTCTACGCTGGATATTCCACAAGAAGAACGCGAGCGTCTCTTGGCAATGACGCCGGCAAGCTACCTGGGCAAGGCGATTGAGCTGGCAAAGAGGATCTGAGCATGAGCGAAACGCGTTTCGCGGTTGTTTTGAAGCAGCTGCCCGGCGTCTCTCATATTGAGGCGCTGGAATTGATCAACGCTTCGGAAGAGGTGGTTGATCGAATTGAAAACCGCCCGGGAAAAATGGGTTCGCTGGCTATTTATAACCATCTTGGTCTGCTGTATGGCGCGATCACGCCCGAAGCGGCAAGAAAGGGGCTGGAACTGTTTTCCGAGCATGTTGCAGATGCACGCGAAAACCCGGGGAAGCATCCGAATATCGATCGTTTGATGGGACTTGTCGAACGCGATGAGACATTGCGCGTTAAACATGTGTTCGCGGTCTGAATCGGTCGCAACAACCGACCCAGGTCCCGCCTGATGAACAAACACCCCATAACCTGGAACCTCCTCCAGGTTATGGGGTGTTTTTTTGAGGGTGCAGCGCCGGTGGTTTTTCTGGCCGGGGTCTAAGGCATGGCTTCCGTTTTGTCCTTTTTGGGCTTGATGAACTGTTCGCGGGACACACCAAACCACATGACAAGCGGACTGGAAACCAGTATCGAGGAATAGATGCCAAAAAGGATGCCGATGGTCAAAGCCAGCGAGAAGTAGTGCAGTGTCTCGCCGCCAAAAATTAGCATCGATAGCACGACCGCCAAGGTACTGCCATGGGTGATCACGGTACGTGACATCGTGCGCGTAATCGCATGGTTGAGCACCTCTGGCGTATTCATGCCGCGGCGTTTTTTGAACGTCTCGCGTACGCGGTCAAAGATGATGACGGTTTCGTTTACCGAATAGCCCAAAACCGCCAACGTCGCAGCCAGCACGGCGAGAGAGAATTCCCACTGGAACAGCGCAAAGATTCCGATGATGGTGACCACATCATGCATGATCGCGATGATAGCTGCGAGCGCGAAACGCCATTCGAAACGCAGCGCCAAGTAGATCATGATGCCAATGAGCACGAACAGTAGTGCCATGGCCCCGTCGGCTGCCAGTTCCTTACCTACCTGGGGGCCGACGAATTCGACGCGGCGCAGTTCGGGGTCTGGTCCCTCGATCGTATTGAGCGTGGCCAGTACGTGTTCGGACATGCGATCCGAGTCAATGTCGTCACGATTGGGCAGGCGTACAAGGATGTCACGTGCGCTGCCAAAATGCTGCACCTGAGCGTCTCCGTAGCCCCCGTCAGAAAGAACCTGACGGATCTCTTCGAGTTGAGGGGCTTGAGGGAAATTGACCTCCACCAGAGTGCCGCCGGTAAATTCCACCGACAGATTCAGCCCGCGAAACGCAATGAAGATCACTGCTGCGATGAAAGCCAGGGACGACAGTGCATTGAACTTCAGCGCATGGCGCATGAAGGGGATGTCGTTCTTGATGCGGAACAGTTCCATGAAGCGGCCCTTTCCCTTGATCAGCCGATGGCCAGCTTGTCGATTTTGCGTCGACGGCCGTAGATGTAATTGACGAGCATGCGAGATACCAGAATGGCGCTGAACATCGAGGTCAGAACGCCGAGGCAATGCACCACCGCGAAACCACGCACGGGGCCGGAGCCGAACAGGAGCAATGCGATACCTGCGATCAACGTGGTGATATTGGCGTCGAGAATAGTGGTGAAGGCGCGATCATAACCGGCTGTAATCGCCGCCTGCGGTGTGACGCCATTTCGAATTTCTTCACGGATGCGTTCGTTGATCAAGACGTTGGCGTCGATGGCCATGCCAATGGTCAATGCCATAGCCGCAATCCCCGGCAATGTCAGCGTCGCCTGCAACAGTGACAGCAATGCGATCAGCAGCCCAAGGTTGGCGGTCAGCGCGATCACCGAGACCAGACCGAACAGGCTGTAGTAGACAATCATGAACACCGCAATTGCGACGAAACCCCACAACACCGAGCTGAAGCCCTTGGAGATATTGTCTGCGCCAAGGCTCGGGCCGATGGTGCGTTCTTCGATGATCTGCATCGGAGCAGCGAGGCTGCCGGCCCGCAACAGCAGAGCGATATTGCTGGCTTCGTCCACCGTCATCTGCCCGGAAATCTGCACACGACCGCCGCCGATTTCGGTACGGATGACCGGGGCCGTGACGACTTCGGCACGGCCTTGTTCGATCAACAGGATGGCCATGCGATTGCCCACGTTGTCGCGTGTCACGTCGCGGAAGATGCGCGCGCCGGCTGAATCGAGCGACAAATGTACGGCCGGGTCGTTGGTCTGGCTGTCAAAGCCGGGCTGTGCGTCGGTCAGGCGGTCGCCGGTCAGGATGACATCGTTCTTGAGCAGAATGGGGCGCTCGCCGGATGAGGTGCGCTCGGTGAACAGCTCGGTGCCGAAGGGCGTGCGGCCGTCCAGAGCGTCCGACAATGCGCTGGGGGAATCTTCGACCAGACGAACCTCCAGCGTTGCGGTGCGGCCGAGAATGTCTTTCGCGCGGGCGACATCCTGAACCCCCGGAAGTTGTACGACGATACGCTCCGCACCTTGCTGCTGGATGATCGGTTCGGCGACGCCCAGCTCGTTGATGCGGTTGCGCAACGTGGTGATGTTCTGGCTGATCGCAAATTCACGAATCGTCTGTTCAGCTTGCGGCAGCAAGGTCGCGATAAGACGCGGACCATTGGCGCCATCGCGTTGCGTAAGCTGCAGGTCGTTGTTGTCTGAACTGATTGCGCGACGGGCTTCTTCGCGTTGCGCTTCGTCCCGGAAATTCAATGCGATGCTGTTGCCGTCGCGTGAGATGCCGGCGTGGCGGATGCGTTGATCACGCAGCAAGGTGCGCAAATCAGCGGCCATGGAGTCGAGGCGGTTGGTGATCGCCCCCGCCATGTCGACTTCCAGCAGGAAGTGGACGCCACCACGCAGGTCAAGACCAAGATACATTGGCAATGCATTGATGGTGGTGAGCCATTTCGGTGTGGCCGGCAACAGATTCAGCGCGACGATGTAGGACGGATCCTGCGCGTCGGGATTCAGCACCGTCTCGATAAGGTCTCGCGCACGCAATTGCTGATCGGTGTCCGTGAAGCGAAAGCGTAGACTGTTTTCGTCGCTGAACAAGCCGGTGTGAGACAGACCCGCCTGATTGAGTTCTTGTTCGATCTTTCGAGTAAGCGCCTGGTCGAGTTGGACCGTAGCTTTGCCGCTCGATACCTGGACTGCAGGCACTTCACCGTAGAAGTTTGGCAGGGTGTAGAGCAGCCCGAACACCAGCACCACGCAGATCAGGATGTTTTTCCAGAGCGGATAGCGATTCATGACTGGATTGCCGTTCGTGGGAGGACGGGCCGGTTTCGGCCCTGAAAAAATGCGGGCGGGTAGAACCCGCCCTGCGCCGGGAGCGAAAGGCTCAGAGGGTGCCCTTCGGCAACACGGTCGAGATGGCTGAGCGTTGAATGACGATGTTCACACTTTCCGCTACTTGGAGATGGACGAAGTTGTCGTCGATATCCGCAATCTTGCCGGCCATGCCGCCCTGCGTGATGACTTCGTCGCCTTTGGCTAGCGCGGCGATCAGTGCCTTGTGTTCTTTTGCACGCTTCATCTGCGGTCGGATCATCAGGAACCACAGAATCAAGAACATCAGGATCAGCGGGAGGAGTCCCATCAGGCCGCCGGTCGCACCGGCTTCTGCGGCCTGCGCGTACGCGTTGGAAATCAGCACATTTTTCTCCAGGTGAGGTTGTCGAACGGGGCATTATAAACGTTGATTGCCCGGTAGGTTCAGGCGTTTCCAATCCGTTCGGCATGAAAGCGTGCAACATATTGAATGAGACGGTCTTCGGTGATCGCCTCACGCAGCTCACGCATCAATGTTTGGTAGTAATGCAGGTTGTGTACGGTGTTGAGAATACTCGACAAAATTTCGCCTGTACGATGTAAATGATGCAGGTAGGCGCGGCTGAAATTTTGGCAAGTGTAACAGTCGCACGTGGGGTCAAGGGGGTCCGTGTCGGTCTTGTAACGGGCATTTTTGATCTTGACGTCACCGTGGCGCGTGAATAGCCAGCCGTTGCGAGCGTTGCGGGTCGGCATGACGCAATCAAACATGTCGATGCCGGCGCATACGCTGGCAACGATGTCTTCCGGCGTGCCCACGCCCATCAAATAACGCGGTTTGTCGGCCGGCAGGCGCGGTGCCGTGTGGGCGAGAATGCGGCGCATGTCTTCCTTCGGTTCGCCCACAGACAGACCGCCAATGGCGTAGCCGGGAAAGCCGATGGTTTCCAGTCCGGCGAGCGATTCATCGCGCAGATCCTCATACATGCCGCCCTGCACGATGCCAAAAAGCGCATTGGTGTTGCCAAGCGCATCGAAGGCGTCGCGCGAACGACGCGCCCAACGCTGTGAGAGCTGCATCGATTTTGCCGCCTCATCGTGCGTTGCCGGGTAGGGCGTGCATTCGTCGAAGATCATCACGATGTCGGAATTCAGCACTGTCTGGATGCGCATCGACTCTTCCGGCGTGAGAAACCGGCGCGTGCCGTCGATCGGCGAGGCGAACTTCACCCCCTCCTCGGAAATCTTGCGCAGTGCGTCCAGGCTGAACACCTGGAAGCCGCCGGAGTCGGTCAGAATCGGCTTGTTCCAACTCATGAAGCGATGCAGGCCACCGTGTGCTTCGATCGTTTCCAGCCCTGGACGAAGCCAAAGATGGAAGGTGTTGCCGAGGCAGATTTGGGCGCCGATGCTGTGAAGCATGTCGGGGGTCATCGCCTTGACCGTGCCGTAGGTGCCGACGGGCATGAAGACCGGTGTGTCGACCGTGCCATGCGTCAGAGTGAGGCGGCCGCGTCGGGCGGCGCCGCTGTGTGCGAGGAGTTCAAACTGCATCATTGCGGTGGGCGATGAACATGGCATCACCATAGCTGAAAAAGCGGTATTCGGAGCCTATTGCATGAGCATAGGCGCGGCGGATCGGTTCCAGCCCGGCGAACGCCGACACCAGCATCAGCAGCGTCGATTTTGGCAGGTGGAAGTTGGTGATCAATGCGTCGACAACGCGGAAACGATAGCCCGGGAGGATGAAAATATCGGTCTCTCCGGAGCCGGCAACCAGCGGCCCTTGCTGCGCCGCACCTTCCAGGGCACGCATCGAGGTGGTACCCACCGCGATCACGCGCTTGCCGGCATTTCGCGTGCGATCGATGGCCTCGGCCGTGTCGTGCGGAATCAGGTAGCGTTCGCTGTGCATGTGGTGTTCGTCAAGATGGTGCGTGCGTACAGGCTGGAACGTGCCCGCGCCAACATGAAGCGTTACCCACGCGAATTCCACGCCGCGCGCGCGCAGACGTTCGAGCAGCGCGGCGTCGAAGTGCAAGCCTGCGGTGGGCGCTGCGACGGAGCCTGGCGTGCGTGCGTATACGGTCTGATAACGGGTTTCGTCGCCCGAGTCGGCGGCACGGTCGATGTAGGGCGGCAGAGGAAGCTTGCCGTGGCGTTCAAGCAACGTGAGCAGGTCTTCTTCGGCGGGAAAGCGCAGATGGAAAAAATTCTCCACGCGACCGATCACCGTGACCTCGAAGGCGTCGGCCAGCCGCAAGACGGTGCCGGCGACAGGAGGCTTGCTGGCGCGCACCTGGGCCAAGGCCTCGTGGGGACCGATTGCGCGTTCGATCAACACCTCGATTTTGCCGCCGGTGTCACGCTTGGTGCCGAGCAGGCGAGCGTGGATGACACGGGTGTCGTTGAATACCAACAGATCGCCCGGTTCGACCAGATCCGGCAGGTCGCGGAAGATGCGGTCTTCGAACGTCTCTCCGTCAAGATGTAACAAGCGACTGTTGGAACGCTCGCTAAGTGCCTGTTGAGCAATGCGTTCAGGGGGTAATGGGTAGTCGAAATCGTCGAGTGTAAGAAGCATTTAGTTGCCGTCAGGGGCAAGTGTCTGGATAATGCGGAGCTCTTCCCATGCCGGGATGGCGGAATCGGTAGACGCAGCGGATTCAAAATCCGCCGCTGGCAACAGCGTGAGGGTTCGAGTCCCTCTCCCGGCACCATCGGCATCGCCGAGCGTTGCGAAGCGCGGATGATAGCATTCGCGATACGCGCTGCGTCACTGCGGTTGCACGCGGGGCAGATGAATCGGTTGCGCTTGCATGATCGATTTCGCAACGGACAGAATATTTATTTTGCGGAACTCAGTTATCATTCTGGAGTCCCAAAAGACATGTGCGGCGCGTTGGCGTCTGCAAAATAGATTTGAATGCCAGGAGGAAGTGATCCAATGATCGATCGCACCATGCCCGGTGGCCGTAGAGAAGCTTCTGTATTTGCCACCAACAAAGTCGTCCGCAACACCTACATCCTGCTGTCGATGACGCTGGCGTTTTCCGCCGTGGTGGCCGCGTTTTCGGCCGCGCTAGGATTGCCGCATCCCGGTTTGATCCTGACGCTGGTGGGCTATTTCGGCTTGCTGTTCTTGACAACCAAGCTGCGTAACAGCATGGGCGGCATTGTTTCAGTGTTCGCGCTGACCGGCTTCATGGGCTATACCCTCGGCCCGATTCTGTCGCATTACCTGTCGCTTCCCAATGGTAGCCTGATCGTGATGCAAGCGATGGGTGGCACCGCGGCGATCTTTCTTGCTCTGTCAGGCTATGCGCTGACGACCCGCAAGGATTTTTCCTTCATGGGCGCCTTCCTGATGGCGGGCATCCTGGTCGCCTTCCTTGCCGGTCTGGGCGCAATCTTCTTTCAGATTCCGGCCTTGTCGTTGGCGGTTTCCGCGATGTTCGTGTTGTTGATGTGCGGTTTGATTCTGTTCGAGACCAGCAACATCATTCGGGGCGGCGAGACCAACTACGTCATGGCGACCGTCACCTTGTACGTGGCGATTTACAATCTTTTCACCAGCCTGCTGCATTTGCTCGGTGTGTTTAACAGCGATTGAATGTGAAGCGCTGCCAGTACATGTAAAACGGGCACCCGTGGGTGTCCGTTTTTGTTGTTGCCGCTCAACTTCACACCCAGCCCGTCTGTGCGGTTAAAATGTAGGGCTTTTCGATTCGGGTAAGCAGGGTTTGCGCCTGAATCCAGACTATCAAGCAGGAACAGCGTTGATGAAAACCACCTTCCTGGAATTCGAACGCCCGGTTGCCGAACTCGAAGAAAAGATCGAGCAACTGCGTTATGTGCAGGACGATCCAGCGGTCGATCTGTCGGGCGAGATCGCTCGGCTCGAAAAAAAGAGCGAGTCACTGCGTCGGGATCTGTACACCAAGCTCACGCCGTGGCAGATTTCACAGATTGCGCGCCATCCGCAGCGGCCGTATACGCTCGATTATGTCCAGCACCTGTTTACCGATTTCCGGGAGTTGCACGGGGATCGCGTTTTTGCCGATGATCAGGCGATCGTCGGCGGCCTGGCGCGTTTCAACGGACAGAGCTGCGTCGTCATGGGTCACCAGAAAGGTCGCGACACCAAGGAAAAGGTCGCGCGAAATTTCGGCATGCCGAGGCCCGAAGGCTATCGCAAGGCGTTGCGTTTGATGCGTTTGGCCGAGAAGTTCAATCTGCCGATTTTTACCTTCATCGATACCCCTGGCGCCTATCCGGGAATCGGCGCGGAAGAGCGCGGCCAGTCCGAGGCGATCGGTCGCAACCTGTATGTGATGGCGGAGCTCAAGGTACCGATCATCTCGACCGTGATTGGCGAGGGCGGTTCGGGCGGTGCCCTGGCGATCGCGGTGGCGGATCATGTGATGATGTTGCAGTACTCGACCTATTCGGTCATCTCGCCGGAAGGATGCGCATCCATCCTGTGGAAGAGCGCTGAAAAGGCCTCCCACGCAGCGGAAGCGATGGGGATTACCGCGAAGCGTCTGAAAGAACTGGAACTGATTGATGAAATCGTTCCCGAGCCGATTGGTGGGGCGCAGAGTGATCCTTCTCTGATGGCGGTGAGCCTGCGTGAGTCGTTGCAGGAGGCGCTCCGTCAGCTTTCTGATTTGCCGGTCGAAGAGCTGCTCGAGCGGCGCTTTGAGCGATTGATGGGGTATGGCCGTTTCAAGGAACAAAGCTGACACGGCGGACCTGCCCGGTCGTGTAGCCGCGATTCTGAATGCGGCCAGAATTACTGCCGGGAGCCATCTGTGCGTAGCGCTCTCCGGTGGTGTGGATTCCGTCGTCGTCCTTCATGCGTTGGCCGTGTTGCGTGAGCAGCGCGGCCTCGTGCTTTCTGCGGCGTACGTTGATCATGGATTGAGCCCGAATGCCGGGCATTGGCGAGCGCACTGTGAGCGTTTGTGCGCGGCGCTCAAGGTGCCTTTTACGTCACTGCAGGTGACGGTCGAACGTGATGCGTCGGAGGGGCTTGAAGCCGCTGCGCGCAAAGCGCGTCACGCCGCGCTGGCGAGCGTTGCGGCTGACTGGATGGTCTTCGGCCATCATCGGGACGATCAGGCAGAAACCGTGCTGTTCCGTTTGCTACGCGGAACGGGCGTGCGTGGCGCGGCGGCCATGACAGCGATCGAGCCGGGACGTTTGCGTCCGCTGCTTGCCACAGATCGGGTTGAAATCGTCGCGTGGGCAAAAGCGCACGATCTTGCTTGGGTCGAAGACGAAAGCAATGCTGACCCGAGGTTTACGCGGAACTTTTTGCGCCAAGACATATTGCCGCGCATCGCGACGGCGTTTCCGTCAGCCTCCCGGATGCTCGCCCGCGCCGCGACCAATTTTCGTGAAGCGGATGAATTGCTTGTCGAGCTGGCAGCGCTGGATGGCGCGGCGTGTGGCGGCGAGCCGTGGCGACTGAGCGCCTTGAAAACCTTGTCGGAGCCGCGTTTGCGCAATCTCTTGCGCGCGCGTATTCACGCGCTCGGTCTGGATGCGCCTCCACGCGTGCGCTTGATGGAAGCGGTGCGACAGATGCGCGACAGCGATGGCTCTGCGCGGTATCTGCCGCTTGGTGCGGCTGCCGGTTGCGTATATCGCGGCGAGGTGTGGGTCGAGCCTGCAATTGGCGTCATACCGCGTGCAGTGCGTTGGCGTTGCGAGCAAGAATTGCCCTGGGGCGCCGGCACGGTGCGGTTTGTGCGCGGGCCGGGAGCAGGACTGTCGCTGGCACGGTTAAAGGCTGCGGATGCAGTGATGTTGGACGTGCGAACCGCGGCGCTGCGGATGCGCAGCGCCGCGGGCCGGCCGCGCCACAGCTTCAAGAATTTATGCCAAGAGGGGGGGGTGCCGCCGTGGCTGCGCGAAATGTTGCCAGTGCTGTATGCCGATGGGGAACCCCTGTGGATTGCCGGCGTCGGAATTTCCGCAGATGCCTGTGTGGTGGGCGAAGAAGAAGGCGTATTGCCCGTGTGGGAACGGTGGACGGTTGGCTAGAAGACTATGTGCGCAATGGAGATCGATGACGATCCTCCCTATGCATCGATCCCTTTGAGCGTTTGCGCCAGTTCGACAGCCGAACGCACGCCCATTTTCTCGAAGATGCGCGAACGGTGCGCTTCTACAGTGCGCATTGAGATGTCGAGCTCGTCGGCGATGACCTTGTTGTATTTCCCCTTGAGGATCAGCTCCATCACTTCGCGCTCACGCGCGGTCAGCAAAGTGAGCTTTTCCATGACCGCCAGATTTTGACTGCGTGCGCGCTGGCGTTCGGCATCGATCTCCAGCGCGCTCAGAATGACGGCGACCAGGTCGCTGTCGTCAAAGGGTTTTTCGATAAAGTCATACGCGCCTTTTTTCAAGGCGGCGACGGCCATCGGAACGTCGCCGTGACCGGTGATGAAGATGACCGGCAGTTCGTTGCCTTGCGCGCGTAAAACATCAAAACACTCCAGGCCGCTCATGCCCTCCATGCGGATGTCGAGCACCGCACAACCGTGCCAGTCGGGCGTGAGCGCAGCAAGAAACGCCTCGGCACTGGGCCACGTGACGCACGGGATTTTGCGGGTTTTCAATAACCATTGGAGGGCGTCGCGGATTGCTTCGTCGTCGTCGATGATATGGGCGCAAGCAGTGTTCATTGGGGTACGGATTCCTGTTCGACGGGAAGGGTGAGGATGAAGATCGTGCCGCCTTCGGGGTGGGGTTCAAACGTCAGGCGGCCGTGGTGCAGTTCGGCAATGGATCGACAGATGTTCAGGCCCATGCCCATGCCTTCCTGTTTGGTCGAAAAGAAGGGTTCGAACAGACGTTTGGCTGATTCGGGCGGGATACCGTGGCCGCGATCGGCAACGGAGAGGATGATGTGAGGGGGCTGTAACGCGGTGGTTACCGACACGATCCGGCGCGTGCGGGGCTGCTGAGCGCTGGCTTCCATCGCGTTGCGCACCAGGTTGATGATGAGTTGTTCGAGCATGATCGGGTCCGCGTTGATTTGCGGCAAGGCGTTGCTCAGGCGCGACTTGATCTCGATCTGGCGTTTGTGTGCGTCGGCGCGCATCAATTCGAGTGCTTCACGTATCAGCTCGTTAAGCTGTACCCGTTCCCATTTGGGTTCGGAGCGGCGCACGAAGTCATGCACGCGGTGAATGATGGCCGCGGCGCGATAGGTTTGGCGCGCGATCTTGGTGTGAATTTCGTGCAGCTCATCTCGGCTGGTTTGCTCTGCGGATAACAGATTGAGGCTGGCGCTGTTGTACGTGTTGATGGCGGCCAAGGGTTGATTCAATTCGTGAGCGAGGGTGGAGGCCATTTCGCCCATCGTGATCAGACGGGCGGTGGCGTGCAAACGCTCTTCCTGTTGCCGTGCAAGCTCGCGTATGCGTTTGCGCTCCGTGATGTCCATGATGGACCCCATCCAGCCCGTGTGGTGACCGTTGGCATCAATCAGGGGCGCCTCGAAAATCAATGCATCGAACGGCTCGCCATTGCGACGCATGAAACGCACTTCAATGCCGGCTCGAGAGCCGTGCCCGGACAGGATCATGTCATGCGTTTTTTGCAGGCTTTCGATGTGGTCAGGGTGCCAATAAGGCATGGGCGGATCCATGCCAATCAACTCTTCGGGAGAGTAGCCAACCATGTTGCAGAAGGCGGGGTTGGCGTAGGTGATGCGTCCGTCCAGATCGCGCGCGCGCAGCCCGGTGAGCAAAGAGTCTTCCATCGCCTTGCGGAACAGCGTTTCGCCCCGCAGGGCCTGTTCGGCGTCGACGCGGCGCACGAGCTGACGGCGCAGCATCCAGAAACTCCACAGCAAGATGGCGGCGAGGCCGACGATGGAGCTGATGAGCAGTATTGGGATCCAACGCACATCTTCGCGATAGGCGACGATGTGCAGCTGCAGTCCGCGTCCGGGCGGTTCGAAGGCCATGGAATGGGTGAGGGTGTCCGAGAGCGGCGCGGCGTGCGAGCGGGCGGCAATTTCGTTTCCACTGGAATCGACGATGCTGACACGATAGCGCTGCGTAAACCACCACGGCAGGTCGCGCGAGAGCAAGGCTTCGAGAGAGTATACTCCGACACTGATGCCGAGCAGGCCGGAGTCGGTGAAGGCGGGCACGTAGACCTTGAACTGGTGCCCGCCTTGCGCTGCGCGATAGACAGGGCCGTAGACGGGGCGCGTGACATTGCGCGCGAACTGAATCAGATCCGGGTCAATTTGTGCGTGGGCGGCTGCGGGGCGGGAAGGGACGGTGCCGAGTGTGTTTCCCTCTGCATCGAGCCAGGTGATGCGTATAAGACTGGTTTCGGCACGCAGAATCTGACGCAGCCGTGCGTCGGTCTGCGGAGAGATGTCGGAGGTGACGAGCTCGGGCGCGATCTGGGCGAGCTGCGCCGCATTGCGCTCGAACTGGAAGTGCAGGCTTTGTCCCATCCAGAGCGCGTCGCTGATCAGCGTCTTGCGCTGCGTCTCCTTGTCATGGATGAGGGTGAGCCAGAGTAGCGCCACGATCAGCAAGAGAAACACCACCAGCGGTAGCCAGGTCAGACGCGCGATGCGATATGGAAGTGACATGCTGTGGTGTGGGCGGATGTGTCCATTGCGGAGAATGACCGGGATATGGCATCGATATTGAGCCTTCGGACGGCTAGCGGCAAGAGCGTAAAGGTTTTTATGGCGCTGGTGCTAGGGCTATGTGTTGCATGCGGGTCGGCGCAGGCTGTGCATGAAGACACGATTGTGATCCGTTTCAGTCATGTTGTATCGCCCGAAGCGCCCAAGGGCAAGGCGGCCGATTTTTTTGCGCGCAGAGCGGCGGCGCTTACCCGTGGGCGGGTGCGTGTCGAGGTTTTTCCTCAAAGCATTTTGCACGGTGATCGCGAAGAGATGCTCGCGCTGCAGCTGGGCGCGGTGGAAATGCTTGCGCCCTCTTTGGCGAAATTCAACGCGCTTGGCACCACGGCTTTTGAATTGTTCGATTTGCCGTATCTTTTTGAGGGCCGGGAAAAACTGCGTGCCGTCACCGAGGGGCCCATCGGCAAACGTTTGCTGAATTCGCTTGAAAATCGCGGCATTCTGGGGCTGGCGTTTTGGGACAATGGGTTCAAGTCGTTTTCGCTCAACCGCCCCTTGCATGGCCCGGAAGACCTGAAAGGGCAGCGCATGCGCATTCAGTCCTCGCGGGTGCTCGAAGAGCAAATCTTGGCGCTTGATGCAGTGCCGTTGATGATGCCGTTTGCGGATGCCTACGAAGCGTTGCGCGCGGGCGTGGCGGATGGAACCGAAAACCCGTACTCGAATCTGTACACGGAGCGCATGCATACGGTACAGCCTTATCTCGCGCTCACGCGGCACGGCTATCTGGGCTATGCGGTGATCGCGAACAAACGTTTCTGGAGCAATCTCCCGCGCAGTGTGCGACGCCAGCTTGAGCAAGCGATGCGTGAGGCGACGGACTATGCCAATCGGATTGCGCAGGAAGAGAATCAGCGCGCGCTTGAGGCGATCCGGCAGGCCGGGACCACCGAAGTGATTGAGCTTGACGAAGAGGCCAGGGCGGCCTTCCGGGACGTGCTGTTGCCGGTGCATCGTGACGCGGCGGAGCGTATTGGTGAGCATCTGCTCGCGGACGTGTATCGCACCGTTGGTTTTCAGCCGGAATTGCAATGAAAGTTGAGCAAAAACCGAATGAGCGTGTCACGCATACCTGTTAAACTGTAAAGCTTTCCCAGACTTTAATCTCAATTCGGAGAAATCCTCTCATGGCTATCGAGCGCACCCTTTCCATCATCAAGCCTGACGCTGTTGCGAAGAACGTGATCGGCAAGATCTACCAGCGCTTTGAGGACGCGGGGCTCAAGGTCGCCGCTGCCCGTATGGTGCATCTGTCCGAGCGCGAAGCCGGTGCGTTCTACGCCGAGCACAAGGAGCGCCCGTTCTTCAAGGATTTGGTGTCGTTCATGGTTTCCGGGCCGGTCATGGTGCAAGTGCTCGAAGGAGAGGGCGCGATTGCCAAAAACCGTGAGCTGATGGGTGCCACCAACCCCAAAGAAGCTGCGCCGGGCACGATCCGCGCTGATTTCGCCGAATCGATTGACGCCAACGCCGTGCACGGCTCCGACGCGCCGGAAGCTGCGGCACGGGAAATGGCGTTCTTTTTTCCGGGCCTTGCCGTTTACGGTCGATGAACGAGCCGCCCGACCACAAGGTCGGGCGTGGAGCGAATGAACGAACCGATCAACCTGCTGGATTTCGATCGCGATAGCCTCTCCGCCTGGTTTGCGGAACAGGGGGAGAAGCCGTTTCGTGCGCGTCAGGTGATGCGCTGGATGCATCGCGAAGGTTGCGACAGTTTCGACGCGATGACGGATGTCGCGAAATCATTGCGCGCAAAGCTTGCCGCGCGAGCGGTCATTCGCGCTCCCGAGCCGGTGCGCGACAATGTCTCGACGGATGGCACACGCAAGTGGTTGCTTGACGTCGGCAACGGCAATGCGGTCGAGACGGTGTTCATCCCGGAAACCAATCGGGGCACGTTGTGCATCTCCTCTCAGGCTGGCTGCGCTCTCGACTGTGCATTTTGTTCAACCGGCAAACAAGGGTTCAACCGCAACCTCACCGCAGGCGAGATCGTTGGTCAATTGTGGCTGGCCAATCGCCTGCTTGGCGCGGCGCGCGATGATGCGCCGGGTCTGGAAGCTGAAGAAAAGGACAACGGCCGCATCATCAGCAACGTCGTGATGATGGGCATGGGCGAGCCGCTGGCGAATTTTGACAGTGTCGTCACCGCGCTGCGGCTGATGCTGGATGATCACGCCTATGGGCTGTCGCGCCGTCGGGTGACGTTGTCAACGTCGGGGATCGTGCCGGCAATGGATCGTTTGCGCGATGCCTGCCCGGTGGCGCTGGCGGTGTCGCTGCACGCCCCCACAGACGCCTTGCGCGATCGCCTCGTTCCAATCAATCAGAAATATCCCCTGGTTGAATTGATGGCTGCGTGCCGCCGTTACCTCGAAAAAGCACCACGCGATTTCATCACCTTTGAATACGTCATGCTCGACGGTGTGAATGACACGGATCAGCATGCCAGGCAGCTTGTGGAGCTGGTGCGTGACGTGCCATGCAAGCTCAATCTGATACCGTTCAATCCTTTCCCGGGATCAGAGTTTCGGCGTTCAGGATCCGAGCGCATCCGTCGCTTCGCCGAAATCTTGATTGCAGCTGACATTGTTACGACCACGCGCAAAACGCGAGGAGAAGACGTGGATGCTGCGTGCGGCCAACTGGCTGGACAGGTGAAAGACCGCACGCGCAGAACCATTCGATTGCACAGTGTTGATTCCTGAAAAAGGAAAAGGTAATGAAGCTTCGTCAGCTGTTGTTGGGTGCCGCGATAGCATTCGTGCTGGCCGGTTGCGCCGTCACACACGAGACGGGTGGCGAAGGTTCCGCCCAGGCCGTGCCGGCTTTCCTGGATAAGACGCCGAACAATCCATCGGAGCGCGCGGCGGCGGCGCACGTCGAACTGGGTACCGCGTATTTTCAGGCCAGAAGATACGACGTTGCGCTTGAAGAAGGACGCCTGGGCTTGGCCTATGTGCGCGACTGGCCATCGGCGTACCATCTGATCGGGATGGTGTATGCCTATATCGGTGATCTGCCCGCCGCGCGCGAAAATTTCGAAAAAGCCCTGCTCCATGCGCCGGCCGACCCGGATTTCAGCAATAGCTACGGTTGGTTTCTGTGTGGCGTGGGTGAGATCGATGAAGGGCTGCGTCAGCTTGAATTGGCCGCGCGCAATCCCTATTACCGTCACCCCGAACGACCCCACATTCATGCTGGCGCGTGTCACCTTCGCCGCGATGCGCCGGAGGCGGCGGCTGCCAGTTTTCGGCGAGGGTTGATGTTTGAACCGAACAGCACCGCCGCACGCCTTGGCCTGGCGGAAGTTGCGTACCGTCAGGGTGATCTGAACAGTGCCAGCAAGCAGCTCACAGAACTGCATCGCAGCAGCGAGCTTTCGGCGGCGTCCGTATGGCTGGCTTTGCGCGTTGAACGCAAGCTGGGCAATCGCACGGCAGCAGCAAGCTACGCAGAGCAGTTGCGCAGGCGTTTCGAAGGGACAGCCGAATACCACGCAATGATGGAAGGTGACTACGAGTGAACGAAGAGCACTACGCTCCGGAGACGTCGGAACAACACGAAGCAATGCAGCCGTTGCCGAGTCCCGGGGCCGTGCTGCGAGAGATGCGAGAGAGGCGCGGCGAATCGCTGGCCGACGTGGCTTTTGCATTGAAACTGTCGCACGGTCAGGTTGCTGCGTTGGAGGAGGAGCGGCTGGATGCATTGCCCAGCCTGACCTTCGTCAAAGGCTTTTACCGTAATTACGCGCGCCATTTGGGCGTAGATATCGAAGAACTGCTCGCCGTTCGCTGGTCAGAACCTCAGGCAGACCACGTAAATCTGGCCCCGGTACGCAATGCTGTCGGCGCGCTTCCGAACGGCAATGCGCGCGTGCGCTTCGGGCGCTATGCAGGATGGTTGGTCGGCGCGCTGGTGATCGTGTTTCTTTTGGCCTGGTACTTCGACGGCTTCCGTCTCGAAGACAGGCAGGCGCCGGAAATGGGTGCGTTGCAGGAGGAAGGTTTGGCCGCACAGGGCGAAGAGTCTGCGGTGGAACGATCCGCCGCGGCGCCCTTGCCGGAAGCGGACACGCAAATGCCGCTCGCGAGCGTGCAGGCTTTTTCCGACGTCGAAGCAAGCGGGCTGGCAGAGCCCGTGACGGAAGAAGATTTGTCTGCGCTTGAGTCGGAATCCGGGTTCGAGATGGTTGAGTCGGGGGAAGGGGAGCCACCCGCTGAAGAAGAAGGGGCCCGCGCAGAAACTGCGGCGGAGACGGAGTCCGCCGAAGAAATTGCTGCGCAAGAGAATGCAGGGCATCGCGCAGTTTTTCAGTTTGATGGCGAAGCCTGGCTCGAAGTGCGCGATGGGGACGGGCGTACGGTGTACGCCGGACTCAATCCGGCCGACACCATCCGTAGCCTGCAGGCCGAGCCGCCGTTAAGCCTGACAATTGGTAATGCCGCGCAGGTCAAAGTGGAATTCAATGGTCAAGCGATCGATCTCGCCTCGCATACGGGCGCCTCGGGTGTTGCCCGCTTGACGCTGGAGTGAACATGAGTGCGTTAGTCCATTCTGCTTCTGCGAGCCGCCGCCGTACGCGTCTGGTGCGCGTGGGGCAGGTCTTGATCGGCTCGGAAGCGCCCGTCGTCGTGCAGTCGATGACCAATACCGACACCGCCGATGTGCTGTCGACCGCGATGCAGGTTGCCGAGCTTGCCCGAGCGGGGTCTGAGCTTGTGCGGATCACGGTCAATAATGAAGAGGCCGCGAAAGCCGTGCCGCATATTCGCGACCGGCTTGCGGCGCTAAACATCGAGGTGCCGCTGGTCGGCGATTTTCACTATAACGGCCACCAATTGCTGGCGAAGCATCCGGCCTGCGCCGAGGCGCTGGCCAAGCTGCGTATCAATCCGGGCAATGTCGGGAGCGGTGCCAAGCGTGATCCGCAATTTGCGGCCATCATCGAGACGGCCTGCGTATACGACAAGCCGGTGCGCATCGGCGTGAATTGGGGCAGCCTTGATCAGGCCGTGCTGGCGCGCTTGATGGATGCCAATGCCAAGCTGTCGACGCCGAACGACGCCGACCAGGTGATGCGAGAAGCGCTGATTGTCTCCGCGCTTGAGTCCGCAGCCAAGGCTGAAGAATATGGCTTGCCGGGCGATCGTATTATTCTTTCCGCCAAGGTTTCCAGCGTACAGGGCTTGATCGCGGTATACCGGGAACTCGCCCGGCGCTGTGACTATCCGCTGCATCTTGGCCTGACCGAAGCCGGCATGGGCTCAAAGGGGATTGTCGCCTCGACCGCTGCGATGGGGGTGTTGTTGCAGGAAGGGATCGGCGACACCATCCGTGTCTCGCTCACGCCGGCGCCGGGTGGAAAGCGCACCGAGGAAGTGTTGGTGGCGCAGGAAATTCTGCAGACAATGGGTTTGCGCGCATTTACGCCGATGGTTACCGCCTGCCCCGGCTGCGGCCGTACTACGAGCACCTTCTTTCAGGAGCTTGCGTCCAACATCCAGACGTATGTGCGCGAGAAAATGCCTGTCTGGGGCGAGCAATACGACGGGGTCGAAAACCTCACCCTGGCGGTGATGGGCTGCGTTGTGAACGGTCCGGGCGAGAGCAAGCATGCCAATATCGGCATCTCGCTGCCGGGAACCGGCGAAACTCCGGCAGCACCGGTATTCGTGGATGGGGAACGAACCGTCACGCTGCGCGGCGATAATATCGCAGCTGAATTCCGCGCCATCCTCGACGAATACGTCGCCACCAAATATCCACGCAAGAAGGGCGCACAAAGCCCCGCAGAAACGATCCAATGAGTCAGAAAAAATTGCAGTCTGTGCGCGGGATGAACGACATCCTGCCGGATGATGCCGAAGTGTGGGAGCACTTCGAAGATATTGTGCGGGACTGGCTGAAAAGCTACGGTTATCGTCCGATCCGCATGCCCATGGTTGAGCACACGCCGCTGTTTCAGCGAGCAATCGGTGAGGTGACCGATATTGTCGAAAAGGAGATGTATTCTTTCGAGGATGCGCTCAACGGCGAACAGCTCACCCTGCGCCCGGAAGGAACCGCCTCCTGCGTGCGCGCCGCGATTCAACATGGCTTGCTGCACGGCGGTGGTCGACGCCTGTACTATCACGGCCCGATGTTCCGTCATGAGCGGCCGCAGAAAGGTCGCTATCGCCAGTTTCACCAGATTGGTGTTGAAGCACTCAACTTTGCCGGCCCGGATATCGATGCAGAATTGATTTTGATGGGCGCACGGCTGTGGGACGATCTGGGGATCGAAGATGTTGCGCTGGAGCTCAATTCCTTGGGTTCGGCAGAGGAGCGCGCCGCCCATCGGGCTGCACTGATCGCGTATTTTGAAAAGCATGTCGACGTGCTTGATGATGATGCGCGACGTCGTCTCTACACCAATCCGTTGCGCATTCTGGATACCAAGAATCCCACCATGCAAGCATTGGTCGAAGAGGCGCCAAAGCTGGCCGAATATTTGGGTGAAGACTCGCTCGCGCACTTTGAAAGCGTACAACAGGTGTTACGAGAAGCCGGTGTGCCGTATCGCATCAATCCTCGGCTGGTACGCGGACTGGATTATTACAACCGCACCGTATTCGAATGGGTTACGACGAAACTTGGCGCACAGGGTACGATTTGTGCTGGCGGACGTTATGACTCGCTGGTTGAATTGTTGGGCGGAAAACCTGCGCCTGCAGCGGGGTTTGCGATCGGCATTGAACGCGTGTTGGCGCTGTGGCAAGAGTCTGGCGGCGCCGCGGCCGGCGGGCTGGCGCCTGATGTCTATATCGTGGCGGCCGGAGAGGCCGCAAGTCGTTGTGCTTTCCGCGCCGCTGAACAGTTGCGCGGTTTCGGCTTTGCGGTGCTGATGCACTGCGGTGGTGGCAGTTTCAAATCACAAATGAAAAGGGCCGATGCTTCGGGTGCGCCGATTGCAGTCATTATCGGAGACGACGAAGCGGCGACTGACGAAGTCAATATCAAGCCGTTGCGCGGGCCGGGCATACAGCAACGTATTACGCTGGGATCGCTCGCAGATACGGTAGCCGACTACCTGTTCAGAGAACACGAGGACGAAGATGGCAGCGTATAACCTGGAAGAGCAGGAACAGATCTCCCAGATCAAGGCTTGGTGGGAGCAATACGGCACTCTGGTGACCACGGTGATTATCGCGGTTGCGGTGGGGGTCGCGGGCTGGCAGGTCTGGGGCTGGTATAAAAGCAAGCAAATGGCGGAAGCCTCGGGCATTTACTTCGTCATTCAGCAAGCCAGTGCCGAAGGAAATGCCGGCAAGGCGCGTGACGCTGCCGGGCAATTGATTGAGGGCTATGCCGGCACGGCCTATGCGGAACTGGGCGCCTTATTGGCGGCTGCGGTGCAGATCCGTGAGGGTGCGGATTCGCGCAACGCGCTCAGCCAGCTCGAATGGGTTGCGAATCACGGCAGGACTCCGGGCGTGCGGGATCTTGCGCGTCTGCGTATCGCGGTGGTGTTGTTCGACGCGGGCGATTACGAAGGTGCGCTGGCGCGGTTGGAGGACGAACCGGATGCATCGCTGGTGGCCCGGTTCGAGGATCTGCGCGGTGACGTGCTGGCGGCGCTGGGTCGCGGAGATGAGGCGCATGCCGCGTATCAGGCCGCGCTGGCGGCGTTGGTCAGCGCGCAGGGGCAGTCCGGTGAGACGTTGCGCATCGTGGTGCGTACTAAAATCGATGCGTTGGAGCTCTGAACGATGATGCACAGCATTCCACGGTTTCTTTCTATTGTGTCGCTGGCGTTGCTCGCGGGCTGCAGCTCGCTGAATCCATTTTCGTCCAAAGGACCGAAGCCGGCTGAATTGCCGGCCTTTGAAGCCCGTGCCGACGTGCATCAGCTGTGGCGCGTGAATATTGCTGCGGCGGAGACCTATCGTTTTCAGCCGGCGGTGGCGGATGGTGCCGTGTATGTCGCAGGAGAGCGGGGCGAGCTTGCACGTATCGATGCCAAAAGCGGAAATGTGGCGTGGTCTACGCGGCTTGACAGGTTGTCGGCTGGCGTTGGCGCCAATGACTCGCTGGTTGCAGTGGTCACCCGTGACGGCGAACTCGTTGTGCTGGAGGCGTCAAGCGGCGCTGAGCGCTGGCGGACCCCTGTCGGTGCCGAGGTGCTGGCTGCGCCGGGCGTAACCAACGACGTCATCCTTGTGCGCACGTCATCGAACGTGGTGAAAGCGTATGAAACGTCTGATGGAAGTCAGCGTTGGGTGTATCAACGCGATATGCCGGCGCTGACCCTGCGCAATGCGTCCGGAATGTATGTCGAAGAGGGCGGCGCCATCATCGGCTATCCGGGGGGCAAGCTGGTTGGCCTGAATTTGGGGAATGGCGGTCCCATGTGGGAGCTGACCGTGACAACGCCGCGCGGCGTGACCGAGCTCGAGCGTGTCGCCGATCTGGCCGGCGCGCCGGTGATGGAAGGCAGTGAGGTCTGCGCAGTGGCGTTTCAGGGTCGTGCGGGCTGCTTCGATCTGGCCAATGGCCGGGTGCTGTGGTCGATCGAGTTTTCAAGTAGCGTCGGGCTGGATCGGTCAGGGCGTCTGGTGGTCGTGACTGCGGCGGATGATTCGGTCCAGGCGCTGGATGCGAGCGACGGTTTTGTTCTGTGGCGTCAGGAGCCGATGGCCCTGCGTCGTCTGTCCCGTCCGCTGGTGGTCGGTGGCGGGGTCGTGGTGGGCGATCTCGAAGGCTATGTGCACGTTCTGGACGCCCGCGACGGCAGTATCGTCGGTCGCGGACGCGCCGGCAGCGGGGCGATCGAAGCGGCGCCGGTGGCGCTTGGCGATGGCAGCTTTGTCGTGCAGACGGTGAATGGCGATGTATACGCCTTTCAATTGCGTGCGATGGAAGGAATGCAGTGAAACCTACCATCGTTCTTGTAGGCAGGCCGAATGTCGGCAAGTCGACGCTGTTCAATCGCCTCACGCGTACGCGGGACGCATTGGTGGCCGATCAGCCAGGGCTGACGCGTGATCGTCATTATGGGGTGGGGCGCGTTGGTGATCGCGACTATCTGGTAGTCGATACCGCCGGTTTCGATCCGGTTGCGAAAGACGGGATCATGCACGAGATGGCCCAGCAGGCCGAACGTGCAATCGAAGAAGCCGACGTGCTGCTGTTTCTCGTGGATGGGCGGACCGGCCGTACGCCGCATGATGAGCACATTGCGGCGCGTTTGCGCCGTTCGGGGCGGCAGGTTCATGTCGTTGTAAACAAAGCCGAAGGCCTGCGGCGTGAGTTGGTCGGAGCGGATTTTCATGCGCTTGGACTGGGCGCTCCGCTGGCGATCTCGGCCAGTCACGGCGACGGTGTGAAGGCGTTGCTCGACGACGTGCTCGGGCAGCTTCCTGCAGCGGAAGAAAGTGAGGCAGCCACCCAGGCTGGCGCACGCATCGCCATCGTCGGCCGGCCGAACGTGGGCAAATCGACGTTGATCAACGGCCTGATTGGTGAAGAGCGCGTGATTGCCTTTGATCTGCCGGGCACGACGCGGGATGCAATCGAGATTCCGTTTGAGCGCGGGGGCAAGCCCTACACCCTGATCGATACAGCGGGGCTGCGTCGTCGGGGCAAGGTTTTTGAGGCCGTTGAGAAATTTTCGGTGATCAAGACCTTGCAGGCCATCGAGCGGGCCAATGTGGCCGTGCTGGTGCTTGATGCGGCGCAGGATATTGCGGATCAGGATGCACATATCGCCGGCTTCATCGTGGATGAAGGACGTGCGTTGGTGGTTGCGGTCAACAAGTGGGACGCGGTCGATGATTACCGTCGAGAGATCATTAAGCGTGAGATCGAGCATAAGCTTGGTTTTCTGTCGTTCGCGCGTTTCCATTACGTCTCTGCACTCAAGGGAAGCGGGCTTGGCGCGATCATGAAGTCGGTGGACGCAGCGTATGCCGCAGCAATGAGCAACCTGTCCACGCCGCGTCTGACGCGTGTTCTGCAGGCAGCAGTCAGCAAGCAGGAGCCGCCGCGTCACGGGCCGTTCCGTCCCAAGTTGCGTTATGCGCACCAGGGCGGTAGCAACCCGCCGGTGGTCGTCATCCATGGCACGGCTCTTGAGCGCGTTCCAGCTTCGTATACGCGCTATCTGGAACGCAGTTTCGTCGAAGCGTTCAATCTGAAGGGTACGCCGCTGCGTATTCAGTATCGAACCGCTCATAACCCCTATTCTCCCAAGAAATAGGCGTGTTTGCGTGCGCCATGCGCGGGGCGCGTACTGGAACTTTCACCGCGCCCAAAGATCATAGTGATGCGGCGCAACATGCTATGCTGCAACTTCAAAACAACACCAAGCTCAAGGAGCACAAATGAGCAATAAAGGGCAGCTTTTACAAGACCCGTTTCTAAACACCCTGCGACGCGAGCACATCCCGGTTTCGATTTATCTCGTCAATGGCATCAAACTGCAGGGTCAGATCGATTCCTTCGATCAATATGTGGTGCTGTTGAAAAACACCGTCACACAGATGGTTTACAAGCACGCGATTTCCACCGTTGTTCCGGCGCGTCCGGTCAGTTTGCCAAACAGTGATAACACGGAGGCATGAGTGCAATCGTGCGTGCCCATGAAGACACGTTCAAGTCTTGATGTTTGAACGGCCTGACTCCGGCGAGCGTGCCGTACTCGTCCAACTCGATTTGGCTCAAGGCATGTTCGCCGATCGTCTTGAAGAGCTGCGGTTGCTGGTGAATTCTGCCGGCGCAAGTGTTGAGGCAGTCGTTGGCGGTCGCCGCGTTCGGCCTGACCCGGCGCTGTTCGCCGGGCGTGGAAAAGTCGATGAGATTGAAGTCACGCTCAAGGCGCATGATGCGGATCTCGTCGTGTTCAACCACACACTGTCGCCGGCCCAGCAACGTAACCTTGAACATGCGCTGCGCTGTCGCGTCATTGACCGCACGGCCTTGATACTCGATATCTTTGCGCAACGTGCGCAAAGCCATGAAGGCAAGATTCAGGTTGAGCTCGCTCAACTTGAACACCTGTCCACGCGGCTGGTGCGAGGGTGGTCGCACCTTGAACGTCAAAAAGGCGGTATCGGTTTGCGAGGGCCGGGGGAAACTCAGCTCGAAACAGACCGCCGCCTGCTCGGTGGTCGTGTGCGCGCACTCAAGGAGCGACTGAAGAAAATACAAAAACAGCGCGACGTGCGTCGGCGCGGGCGTGAGCGCGGCGGAGTGTTTTCGGTGTCGTTGGTGGGCTATACCAACGCTGGCAAATCCACGTTGTTCAATGCGCTGACCAAGGCGCAGGCCTTCGCGGCTGACCAGCTGTTTGCAACGCTTGATACGACGTCCCGTCGTCTCTATGTTGGCGAAGGCCCGGAGCTTGTGCTGTCTGATACCGTCGGTTTCATCCGTGATTTGCCACATGCGCTGGTCGCAGCGTTCCATGCCACGCTGGAAGAAACTGCGCATGCTGATTTATTGTTGCATGTGGTCGACTCGGCAAGTCTGGATCGCGAGTCTCAGATCGACGCCGTCAACACGGTGTTGGCAGAGATTGGCGCGGCCGATGTGCCGCAAATCATGGTGTTCAACAAGATCGATTTGACTGAAGCGTCAGCAGCGGTCAATCGAGCTGAATGTGGTACCATCAACGGCGTTTTTTTAAGCGCGGCAACTGGCGAAGGGCTGCCTTTGCTGCGCGATGCGCTGGCCGAAACAGCGCAGCAAAGGGGGCTCCCGAACGATGTTGGGGGAGAGGCGCCTGATGCTGCGGTCTGAACAACGCATTTCAACCTGCATACGGATCTCTAAATGTCACTGAATGATCCTCGCTGGGGCAACCAGGGGAACGACGATGACCGGCGCAATGGCGACCGGAATCGTGGCGACAACCAA
>DATGNI010000093.1:0-24324 GCA_035306825.1 Azoarcus sp.
TTGGGACCGCCACAACGTATGGCAGTACAAATCCAAAGCCACCGAACCCGTGACGCGCGCCTACTCGATGGCGAACTATCCGGAGGAAAAGGGCATCATCACGCTCAACGTGCGGATCGCCACCCCACCCCCGCGTGCCGAGGGTGTGCCGCCCGGGCTGATGTCCTCTTACATCTTCAATCTTAAAGAGGGCGACAAAGTCACCATCTCAGGTCCGTTCGGTGAATTCTTCGCACGCGAGACCGATAACGAAATGGTCTTCATTGGCGGCGGTGCGGGTATGGCGCCGATGCGTTCGCACATCTTCGATCAGCTGCGTCGCCTCAACTCGAAGCGCAAGATGACCTTCTGGTACGGTGCCCGTTCCAAGCGCGAAATGTTCTACGTCGAGGACTTCGACGAACTCGCCGCCGAAAACGACAACTTCGAATGGCACGTTGCGTTGTCCGACCCCCTCGAAGAAGACAACTGGACCGGCTACACAGGCTTCATCCACAATGTGCTATACGAGAACTACCTGAAGGATCACCCGGCGCCGGAGGATTGTGAGTTCTACATGTGCGGACCTCCCATGATGAACGCTGCCGTCATCCAACTGCTACAGGATCTCGGTGTGGAAGACGAAAACATCATGCTGGACGACTTCGGCGGCTGATGAACCGCTTGCCCGGCCCAAGCGACCGGGCAAGCCACCACCATCTGGAGCCCAAATGAGCATTTTTATTGTTACCTTCCTCATCATGATCCTCGCAGTCGCCGCCATGGCGGTTGGGGTGATGGCCGGTCGCGCACCTATTGCCGGAAGCTGTGGCGGCCTGGGAAATTTCGGGCAAGAATGTATAGCAGGCTGTGACAAGCCGTGCCCCAAACGTGCAGCAGCAGAAGCAGAAGAAAGCAATAATTAAAAACAAAAGGGGGGAGACAGATGCTCAAATCATTACTGGTCAGGGATTACATGTCAGGGGATCCGCTCGCGTTCACGCCGGACATGGACGTGCTCGATGCGGTTCACCTCTTGCTTAAACACGAAATGACCGGCGCCCCGGTAGCCGATAAAACGGGTCGGGTCATCGGCTTTCTGTCCGAAAAAGACTGCATCAAGACCGCCCTGAGCGCCACCTACCATGAAGAGCACGGCGGTCGCGTGCGCGAATTCATGTCTCCCAACGTCATTACGCTGGAACCCGAATCGTCCTTGCTTGAGGCGGCCGAAATGTTCGTCGGCAGTCCGATCCGCTGTTATCCGGTCATCTCCGAAGGAAAACTCGTGGGCCAGTTGTCACGACGTGACATTTTGCAGGCGCTTGAGAAGTTGTGGTGAGTCATATTGAACACTCCTGATCGTAAAAGCCGGCCCAGGCCGGCTTTTTTTACGCCCGCCCTCAGCACAACGGGGTGTTTGCGCTAAAATCAGAAGTTTCCCGCCGGCAGCCCGGCATCCGAACAATCCGTTGGAGAATTCCGAAATGTCCATGGCCGACCGCGACGGTTATATCTGGTACGACGGCAAGCTCGTGCCTTGGCGTGATGCCACCACGCACGTCCTCACCCACTCGTTGCATTACGGTCTGGCGGTATTCGAAGGGGTGCGTGCATACAAAACGCCCGACGGTCCGGCAATTTTCCGTTTGCGTGAACACACCCAGCGGCTGCTCAATTCAGGCAAGATCTACCACATGGAGATCCCCTACTCGCTCGACGAACTGATGGAAGCACAATGCCGGGTCGTACGTGAAAACGAGCTGGAATCCTGTTATTTGCGGCCTCTTGCATTCTACGGTTCGGAAAAAATGGGCATCTCCACACGCGGGGCAACCGTCCATGTTTCCATTGCCGCCTGGCCGTGGGGAGCGTATCTGGGTGAGGAAGGCATTGAGCGTGGCATTCGTGTCAAAACCTCGTCTTACCAACGTCAGCACGTCAACGTAACGATGGCGCGCGCCAAAGTCTCCAGTACCTACGCGAATTCCATTCTCGCCAACCTGGAGGTTACTGCCCACGGTTATGACGAAGCTCTGCTGCTGGACACCCAGGGTTTTGTAGCCGAAGGCGCTGGCGAAAATCTGTTCGTGATCAAGGACGGTCAAATCTTCGAGCCGGAAATCGCTTCTGCGCTCACCGGCATCACGCGCGACTCCGTCATCCGTATTGCGCGTGAATTCGGCTACGAGGTTCACTCCCGCCGCCTTACCCGCGATGACATCTACATCGCCGACGAAGCGTTTTTCACTGGCACTGCGGCCGAAGTCACGCCCATCCGGGAACTCGACGACCGTACCATCGGAAACGGGTCACGCGGTCCGATTACCGAGAAAATCCAGCAACGTTATTTCGAGGTCGTCAACGGTCTCGCACCTGAATACGCCGAGTGGCTGACGTACGTATAACCACCTTTTCCACGCCAGCCTGGCTTCCAGGCCGGCACTTGCAAACGCTCTACCCGCTGCTTCGCAAGCCACCGTTGCCCGAGCTTGTACGCGAGCGGGTAACCACACCTGACAACGATTTTTGCGACTTCGACTGGCTTGCCAGCGGCAACGATCAGGCACCACTCTTCGTGCTTTTCCACGGGCTCGAAGGATCCAGTCACTCTCATTACGCACGCAGTCTGCTGAGCGGCGCAAAGAAACGTGGCTGGCGAGCCGTGGTGCCGCATTTTCGTGGCTGCTCAGGTGAAAACAATCTGCACGCCCGCGCGTACCACTCCGGAGACAGCGAAGAAATCCACTGGATGCTCGCTTTTCTCGCCCAACGCGCCAACGAGGCGCCGCTACTTGCCGTCGGGGTTTCACTCGGTGGCAACGCCTTGCTCAAATGGCTCGGTGAACAAGGCTCCGCCGCCCACAAACTCGTCACTGCAACAGCGGCTGTTTGCCCTCCCCTGGATTTGACCGTTAGCGGCCTGGCGCTCGAACGCGGCTTTTGTCGCCTCTACACACGCCATTTCCTCGCCAGCCTGAAACCCAAAGTGTTTGCCAAGCTCGATCGCCATCCGCATTTGTTCGATCGGGCACAAATGCGCTCGGCACGCACGCTGCGCGAATTTGACGATCTATACACGGCCCCGGTGCACGGTTTCATCGATGCGGCCGATTACTGGCAACGGGCATCCAGCCGTCCGTGGTTACGTTCAATCCAGGTGCCGACCTTCCTGTTGACCGCCGCCAACGACCCCTTCGTGCCACCTGCCGCCCTGCCCGCAGCAGATGAGTTGTCGGATCATGTGCTGCATCAGAATGCCGTCAGCGGCGGCCACGTCGGCTTCATCAGTGATCGTTGGCCCGGTCACAACGCTTGGTTTGTCAATCGCGTCTGCAACTTTCTGCAAGATGCCCTCCCCTGTACGGCCGTTCAAGGTAATGTCAGGCTGTAAACGCATACTTCATTTTGCATAAGCCAAGGCAAGCATGACTGAAATTCATTACCCCACTCCCGCCCCTGAAATCTTCAAGGCCTATGACATTCGTGGCATCGTGGATCACACGCTGACTCAGGATGCCGTCCGCGCGATTGGTCATGCGCTCGGTTCCGAGGCGCGCGCGCGCAATCTCTCGGCCATCGTGATCGGCCGCGACGGCCGACTCTCCGGACCGTCACTCGCCGCATCGCTCGCTGACGGCATTCGTGCCGCCGGCATCGATGTGGTCGACATCGGCGCAGCCCCCACCCCGGTCACCTATTTTGCCGCCCACCATCTTGGGATCGGTTCCTGCGTCAGCGTCACCGGCAGCCATAACCCGCCCGAATACAATGGCCTCAAAATGGTGCTCGGCGGTCAGACATTGCACGGCCCCTTGATCCAGGCCCTGCGTAAACGCATCGAAGAAAAAAATCTGGCTTTCGGCAACGGCACGTGGAGCCAAGCGGATGTGGCGGAAGCCTATGTCGACCGCATCGTTTCGGACGTGCGTCTCGCGCGGCCGATGAAGGTCGTCGTAGACTGTGGGAACGGCATTGCCGGCGCCATCGCGCCACAATTGCTGTCGAAACTGGGCTGCGAACAGGTGGAGCTGTTCTGCGAAGTCGACGGCACCTTTCCCAACCACCATCCCGATCCGTCCAAACCGGAAAATCTCGCCGACGTGATCCGCGCGCTCAAGGAAACCGACGCCGAACTCGGATTGGCCTTTGACGGCGACGGCGACCGTCTCGGTGTCGTCACGCGCAGCGGCAACATCATTTATCCTGATCGTCAGTTGATGCTGTTTGCCGCCGACGTGCTCGAACGTGTTCCGGGCGGGCAGATCATTTACGACGTCAAATGTACCCGCCTGCTCGATGGCTGGATCCGACAGCATGGCGGCGAGCCGCTGATGTGGAACACCGGCCATGCGCTGATCAAGGGAAAACTCGCCGAGACCGGCGCACCCCTTGCCGGCGAGATGAGTGGTCACGTATTTTTCAAGGAGCGCTGGTATGGCTTCGACGACGGTCTGTACACCGCCGCACGCCTGCTGGAAATCCTGTCTCGTCACGACGACCCCGGCGAGGTGCTCCATGCGCTTCCAGAGGCAATCAGCACTCCGGAATTGAACATCCGGATGAATGAGGGCGAGCCTTTCGAACTGGTCGAACGTCTGCGCGGATCCGAACTTTTCCGCGACGCATCACACGTGATCGAACTGGACGGGGTGCGGGTCGAATACGCCGATGGCTTCGGTCTGGTCCGTGCGTCGAACACCACCCCGGTGGCCGTACTGCGTTTTGAAGCCGACGACGAGGCAGGATTGACGCGGATACAATCCGTTTTCCGTGAGGCCTTGCGCGACGCTTGGCCCGGCATCGAGACGCCCTTCTGACGGACGCGCCTGTGTCAGCCCACCCGGAGGTATTTCTCGGGCGACAACCGATTCTGGATCGAGACCAGCGGTTGTTCGCCTATGAGCTGCTGTTCCGCACCGGGCACCACGACTGCGCGACGGACGGTGACAACGTGCAGATGACGGCCACCGTGATCATCAACACTTTTAACGAACTGGGCGTGGAGGCTGCACTCGGTCAGCGCCGTGGGTTCATCAACGTCGACGAGCGTTTTCTTTTCAGCGACTCACTCGAATTTCTGCCACCCGCTTCGGTCGTTCTGGAAATTCTCGAAACCGTTCCGGCGACCGCAGAAGTGATTGCGCGCTGCCGCGAATTGCGTTCCGCTGGCTACACGCTGGCCCTGGACGACGTCACGCAAATACGTCCCGGCTATGAACCGTTGATCGCACTGGCCGACATCATCAAGATCGACATTGCCCCCTTGGACGACAACCGGATCGCCCTCCTCGCGGCCGAACTGCGCCCCCTGCGCAAACATTTGCTGGCAGAAAAAGTCGAAACCCGCGCGCGCATGGAATTCTGTAAACAGCAGGGGTTCGCGCTCTTCCAAGGTTATTATTTTGCGCGTCCATCCGTCATCACGAGCCGCCGCGTTGATCATAAACACCTGTCGCTGATGCGCTTGCTCAGCATGGCAATGGATGATGCGGAGACGCATGACCTGGAAAGCGAGCTGAAACACGAAGCCGGGCTGGTCGTGAAGATGTTGCGGATGATCAACTCGGCCGCAGGCGGGATGATCACCCACATCACGTCGTTGCGTCACGCCATCACGATACTTGGACGGCGGCAATTGATACGGTGGTTGCAACTGCTGATTTTCGCATCCAATGGCGAGCCGGGCGGCGGAAACCCTTTGCTTAACATCGCCGCCACCCGCGGACGCATGCTCGAATTGCTCGCGGCGAAAATGGCCCCTTCCAATCCGACTTTCGTCGATCAGGCATTCCTCACCGGCATGATGTCCATGTTGCCGATCGCCTTCGGAATTGCGATCGACGAGGTCGCCACGCAACTGCACCTTCCCGAAGAAATCAACGCAGCATTGACCCTTCACGAAGGGCCGTTGGGACAATTATTGAAACTGGTCGAAACGCTCGAAGAGAATGATTTCGAACGCGTCGCACCGCTGCTCGCGGCACTCAAGCTGGATCTGAACGCGCTCAACCGGGCACACACTGCGGCCATTGCGTGGAGCGCGCGTATAGAAGACGAAGCAGGCTCGCGCCCCTGACCACCGCCGTCAGAGACGGGCTTCGACCCACGCTTTCACGGACGCCAATGCGTCAGGCAAATTCTCTGGCTGTGTGCCACCGGCTTGCGCCATGTCCGGGCGTCCGCCACCCTTTCCACCCACTTGCTGAGCGACCATATTGACCAATTCGCCGGCCTTGAGCGTGCCGACGAGATCTTTCGTCACGCCGGCGATCAGGCTGATCTTGTCTTCGCGATGCGAGGCCAGCACAATCGCGGCCGAACCGAGCTTGTCCTTGAGTTTGTCCACCGCTTCACGCAAGGCTGGCACGTCGGCACCCTCCAGCGTAACGGCGAGCACTTTCGTTCCGTTCACCTCGACCGCTTTCGACGCAAGATCGTCACCCTGGCTGGCCGCCAGTTTCGATTTGAGACGAGCGATTTCCTTTTCCAGCGCGCGCACGTTATCGAGCAGGGTGCCCACGCGTGCCACCACTTCTTCCGGCTGCACTTTCATCGTGGCCGACAGCCCTTGCACGCGACTTTCCTGCTCTTGTAAATACTGCAACGCCGTTTCGCCGGAAACCGCCTCAACGCGCCGGATACCGGCCGCAACGCCCCCTTCTGATACGATCTTGAACAGACCGATATCCCCGGTACGCGCAACGTGCGTACCACCACATAGTTCCTTGGACGTACCGATGCTCAACACGCGTACTTCATCACCATATTTCTCACCAAAAAGCATCAGTGCGCCGGATTCCTGCGCCGCTTCCAGCGCCATCACTTCAGCATCGACCGGGGTGTTGGCCAGAATTTCTCGATTGACGATTGTCTCGATTTCGCGGATTTCCTCACGTGTCACAGGCGCGTCGTGCGTGAAGTCGAAACGCGTTTTGTAGGCATCCACGAGTGAGCCCTTCTGCTGCACGTGCTCGCCGAGCACCTCCCGCAACGCCTTGTGCATGATGTGCGTCACCGAATGGTTGCGCGCTGTGGCAGCACGCGCGGCAGTATCCACATGGGCGGATACATCCTGTCCCTTGCGGATGCGCCCCGTTGTGACAACGCCATGATGACCGAATACTGCCGCCTGAATTTTCTGCGTATCCTCAACCGCAAAAATTCCTTCGCCGCCACGCAGCTCGCCCCGGTCACCCACCTGCCCGCCTGACTCCGCATAAAATGGCGTTTCGTCGAGCACAATGACCCCCTGCTCCCCTTCCGCCAGTTCCGCGACCTCGACCCCGTCGCGGTAGACCGCCAGCACCTTGCCTTCCTGCTCCAGTCTTTCGTACCCGAAAAATGTCGTTTCCGGTCCGCTGTATTCAAGATTGAGTTGCATGCGGAATTTTCCCGCCGCCCGTGCCTGTGCCTTTTGGCGTGCCATCGCCACGTCAAACGCGTCGGCGTCCACCGTCACCTCCCGTTCCCGACAAATATCGGCGGTAAGATCGAACGGAAAGCCATAGGTGTCGTGCAACTTGAACGCGGTCTCACCGTCGAAAACCCGGCCATCCGTTTCAGCGAGGCGATCCAGCTCACTCTCGACGATGGCCATGCCGTTTTCAATGGTGGCGAAGAAACGTTCTTCTTCTTGGCGCAGTACATCCATGATGCGGCGTTCACCCGCCACAAGTTCCGGATAGGCTTCCCCCATTTCGCTGACGAGGTCCGGCACCAGCCGATGGAAGAATGGCGCGCGTGCGCCGAGCTTCCAGCCATGCCGGATGGCGCGGCGGATAATACGGCGCAACACATAGCCGCGCCCCTCATTGCCCGGAATGACGCCGTCAGCGATGAGAAAACTGCATGCCCGGATATGGTCGGCAAGTACCTTGAGCGAGGGTGAATCCACATCCGCGTCAGAAGTTTCGCGCGCAGCAGCGGCAATCAGCGCCCTGAACAAATCAATCTCGTAGTTGGCATGCACGCCCTGCAGCACCGCCGAGATGCGCTCCAAACCCATGCCGGTATCCACCGACGGGCGCGGCAACGGATTCATGTTGCCGGCCTCATCGCGGTTGTATTGCATGAAGACGTTATTCCAGATTTCGATGTAACGGTCTCCGTCTTCCTCGGGTGAGCCCGGCGGCCCACCCCAAATGTCTTCACCGTGGTCGAAGAAAATTTCGGTACACGGACCACAAGGGCCCGTGTCGCCCATCATCCAGAAGTTGTCGGAAGCGTAACGTGCGCCCTGATTGTCGCCGATACGGATCACGCGCTCGGCCGGCACCCCGACTTCCTTTACCCAGATATCGTAGGCCTCGTCGTCCTCGGCATAGACGGTGATCCACAGCCGCTCCTCCGGCAACTTGAACACCTCGGTAAGCAGTTCCCAGGCGTAGGTGATCGCGTCGCGCTTGAAGTAATCACCGAAACTGAAGTTGCCGAGCATTTCGAAAAAGGTGTGATGCCGCGCGGTGTAGCCGACGTTTTCGAGGTCGTTGTGTTTGCCACCGGCGCGCACGCATTTCTGCGAAGTCGTCGCGCGCGTATAGGCGCGCGTGTCAAACCCGAGGAATACGTCCTTGAACTGGTTCATCCCGGCGTTCGTGAACAGCAGCGTTGGGTCGTCATGCGGAACGAGCGAACTCGACGCGACCACTTCATGCCCTTTCGAGGCAAAGAATTCGAGAAATTTCTTACGGATTTCAGCGCTTTTCATGGCGTGCTCAGGATTCCGGGGATGCAATGCTTGAAACGTTCCAGTTTATCATGCGTGCATGTGGCAACGATTGGTACAGCGCCGATTGGCACAGCGCCTATAATCGAGCCCATTCTCAACCGCATTCACGGAGCAGGCATGGGTCACCGCCTCAGCAAAATCTATACGCGCACCGGCGATGCCGGCACCACCGGCCTCGGAACCGGAGAGCGCGTCCCCAAGCACGGCGCACGCGTACATGCAATGGGCGAAGTGGATGAGGTCAACGCTCACCTTGGCGTACTGTTGTGCGAGCCCCTGCCAGACGAGGTGCAGGAACTGTTGATCGGCGTACAGCACGATCTATTCGACCTGGGCGGTGAACTTTGCATTCCCGGATCGGCCCTGATTACCGCGCAGCAGGTCGAACGACTCGAACAAACCCTCGATCACTTTAACGAAGATCTCCCACCGCTCAAGGATTTCATCCTGCCCGGCGGCACCCGCGCCGCGGCACTCACCCATCAGGCGCGCACGGTTTGCCGCCGCGCCGAGCGCGCCGTGGTGGCGCTGGCCGCCACCGAAAACGAAGCGGTCAACGATGCGCCGCGTCATTATCTGAACCGACTGTCCGATCTGCTGTTCGTTCTCGGCCGGGTACTCAACCGCGCGGGGGGACGCGACGACGTGTTGTGGCAAAAAGGACGCAATGCCTGAATAAATCTGTCGTCAGCGATATCCACAATTCCCCATCTGAAAAACACGGTCTACTCTCCCATTGAACGTGCGATGCAAGCAGCATAGACGCGCATTTTGAGGAGACGCAATGTCCGACACCGAGAAGTCGCTCGAAGACCTTGATGAAGCGCGGCGCACGAAGGTCGAGGCACTGCTCGAGAAAGAGGCCAGAACCGAGCGGCGGCCCACCGGGCTATGGCTCTGGCTGAGTTCGGGTCTGGCGGCTGCAATGGTGCTGATCTATTTCTATGGTGCCGGCTTCCAGGCGCTGGGCACGCAGTACCACCTCGGCGTATACGTTCTCATCACCTTCATTCTCGTTTTCCTGCTGTATCCCGCCGGTGGCCAAGCGGCCATCGCCTCCATGGCGCTGCTGTCGGCGATGCTGCTGGCGGTCAGTGTTGCCTGCTTCGCAGTATTCGACTCCCCCACAGCCCTTTACGATCAGATCACGATGTTCCGCGAAACCTGGGAATACGACGGGTTCGATCTGGCCGTGGAACAAGACTTCGGTCTGCTATGGGTGCCCCTCATCATGATTTTGCCGTTCGTGGCGGTGCTCTTTCCGCTCGATCGATGGATCGCGCGCCGTTTCCCGAACATGCCGACCATCAGCGACATCGTGATGGCCGTGGCCATCACGGTGACAGTGCTGTACTGGATGAGCCAATTCGAAGCGCTCAACTATCGCGCCGGTGCCGAGAACCAGGTCGACAAGCTGATCAGCATCATCGGACTGCTGTTGTCGATCGAGGTCTGTCGCCGTGTGCTGGGCTGGTCGATCACGTTCATCGGCCTGGGAATGCTCGCCTTTGGCCTGTTCGGCCCCTATTTCCCCGACCTGTTCGCGCACCGCGGTTTTTCGGTTGAACGCCTCGCAACCGCTCTGTTCATTACCACCAATGGCGTATTCGGTGTGATGGCATCGGTGCTCGCAACCTATGTGATCCTGTTCATTTTCTTCGGCGCTTTCCTGCATAAATCCGGCGCCGGACGTTTCTTCATTGATTTGCCGCTCGCCATAGCGGGTCGATCCGCTGGCGGCCCGGCCAAGGTCGCAGTGATCTCTTCTGCGATGTTCGGCTCGATTTCCGGCAGTGCGATCGCCAACACGGTATCTTCCGGCGCCTTCACGATTCCAATGATGAAGCGTGCCGGCTTCAAGCCGCATGTGGCCGGAGCAATCGAACCGGCCGCTTCGATTGGCGGCACCTTTCTGCCGCCAATCATGGGTGCAGGGGGCTTTCTGATCGCCGAGCTGACCGGCATTCCCTATTCGCAAATCATGCTTTTTGCGATCGGCCCGGCGTTGTTGTACTTCCTGTCGGTATTTTGCATGGTGCATTTCTATGCACGCCGCCACAATCTTGTGGGCATCAAGGACGAAACCTTCCCGCATTGGAAAGAAGTGCTCAAAAAGGGTTGGTACTTCGCACTGCCACTGGTCATCATCACCGTGCTGATGCTGACCGGCCGCTCGCCGGGGAATGCGGCATTCTGGGCCACCCTGTCATGCATCGCGGTGAGCTGGCTGCAAAAGGACACCCGCATGGGTCCGCGCGAGATCTGGGAGGCGATCCAGAATGGCGCGCGCAACACCTTGATCATTGGCGCCACGGTTGGCGTGATCGGCATCATCGTGGGCACCATCTCACTCACCGGGATGGGTTTGAAATTCTCCGACCTGATCATCTCACTCGCCGGCAACAGCCTGTTGCTGGCAATTATCCTGGTTGCGCTGGCTTCCCTGATTCTGGGTTTGGGGGTTCCAGTGACCGCGGCCTATCTGATCGTCGCAGTCCTCGCGGTACCCGCATTGGGCACGTACGGCCTGAGCGCGATTGCTGCGCACATGATCGTCTATTGGCTGTCGCAAGATTCCAACATCACTCCGCCCGTATGTATGGCTGCCTATGCGGGTGCGGCCATCGCCGGCTCCGATCCGTGGAAAACCGGCTGGACCTCGTTCCGTTTCGCCAAGATGCTGTACGTCACGCCACTTCTGTTTGCGTATGTACCCGGCATCCTGCTTGACGGTTCGCCGTTGAATATCAGTGCAGCATTCTTTGCCGCAACCCTTGGCACCATTGCCTTCAGCGCGCTGATGATGGGTTTTTTGCGTCGCAAGATAAAACCCCATGAGTGGTTGGTTCTGGCGGCGGCCACTTTTCTGTTGTATTGGCCGGGTGTGGTCACGGGCGCGGCAGGACTCGCGCTCGTGGCGCTGGTGTGGTGGTTGCAACGTGACGCCGTCTCACCCCAGCCACCCGCAGCCGCAGCTTGAGAACCGGGGAGGATCCATCATGACCGAGATCGAGAAACTGTTGTCCGCGCCACCCGATTGGCGTGTGCGCTTCAGGCCGCAGCGGCCTGAAAAACACCATTCGCAAGGTGTGTTGCCGAACCCAAGCTACGCAACGCCCCTGCTCCTGAGCTGACCGCACGCAATCGCGTTCGGCGCATTTGGGGCTCTGGCTGCAGCCAACCCCGAACACTCGTTCTTCAACGAAGAGGTGACCATGATGACTGTGACCCGACGATTCAAACTGCCAGCCGCAATGAGCAGTTTCGCAGCTGCTGCACTGCTGGCCATTACATTTGGCGCCCTCCCTGCCACCGCTGAAGCCCAAACTCAACGTTTGGCGTTCTCCGGCGGCCCGGATGGCGGTACGTTCCAATTCTTCTCGAACGGCATTTCCACGCTGCTTTCGCGCAACCTCGAGGGCGTCGAAGTTTCGAACATGGCGTCCGCCGGTTCGGTCGAAAACCTGCGCCGCGTCAACTCGCGCGACGCTGATTTCGGCATCACCTATTCAGGCGACATTTACCTCGGCCTCAACGGTCGCCTGACCAACGACACCAACCGTTATCGCAACGTTCAGGTGATTTCCTACCTGTACGGCGCACCCGCTCATCTGATTGTGCGCGAAGGCTCCGGCATCACGGATGTGGCGGAACTGGCGGGCAAGCAAGTCGCCGTCGGTCCCGCGGGTTCCGGCGCGGCCGCCTCGGCACAGCGCTTCTTCGAGAGCCTGGACATGTGGGACAAGATCACGCCCTCGTTCATCGGCTATTCACAGGGCGCTTCAGCGCTTGGCGACCGCCAGATCGACGCACTCTGGGTCTTTGCCGGTTTCCCGAATGCTTCGGTCATCCAGGCGGCCTCCAGCTACAAAATTCGTCTGCTGCAGGTATGGGACGCTGCGCAAAATGGCACCTTGGCGGAAGACCATCCGTACTACGCAAAGGTAACCATCCCTGCCGGCACCTATCCGGGCGTCGACTATGACGTGAATTCGATCTCCGACTCTGCATTGTGGACGGCTGGCCGCCATCTCTCCGAGGAAGAGGTGTATCGCATCACCAGTGAGGTCTATTCGGACGCCGGGCTGAAGTACATGCATTCCGTCGCCAAAGCGGCTGAGGCAATGACCATCCCGGACGCGTTGCACGGCGTTGTGACGCCGGTACATGCCGGCGCAGCGAAGTTCTGGGAAGAAAACGGACTCGAGCTGAACGACGACCAGAAGAAGTAAACCCCTGCGCATGCGAGGCAACGCTCCGCATGCTTGCTGAAATTAAAAATCCCGTTCAGGCTCGTTCTGAACGGGATTTTTATGTATTGAACGCGGTTTGACCGCCGACACCAATCGGCGATCAACGCCTTACTCCGGCATGCTGGTACGCACCACGCGACGCTTGCGCACACCCTCGGCCAGCGTATCGAGCAGTGATACGCTGTCTTCCCAGCCAATACAGGCATCGGTAATGCTTTGCCCGTATTCGAGCGATCCACCCGGCACGAGATCCTGACGACCTTCCTTGATGTGGGATTCAACCATCAAGCCAATGATGCGCTCATCTCCCGCTGCAAGCTGATCGGCGACGTCACGCGCCACCTCTATCTGCAACGCGTACTGTTTGCGACTGTTGGCATGCGAACAGTCCACCATCAATTTGGCCGGCACGCCCGATGCGGCAAGCGCCTTGCATGCTTCATCGACACTCGCCGCGTCGTAATTGGGACCGTTGCTACCGCCCCGCAGGATCACATGACAATCTTCATTGCCCTGGGTCGACACAATCGCCGAATGGCCCGCCTTGGTCACGGACAGGAAATGATGCGGCGATTGCGCGGCCTTGATCGCATCGACCGCAATTTTCACATTGCCGTCGGTGCCATTCTTGAACCCTACCGGAGACGACAGACCGGAAGCCAGTTCGCGGTGCACCTGACTTTCCGTGGTCCGCGCACCAATCGCGCCCCATGCAATGAGATCGGCAACATACTGCGGGGTGATCATGTCCAGAAATTCGGTGCCCGCCGGCAAGCCGAGCTCGTTGATTTCCCACAGCAACTTGCGCGCAATACGCAAACCGTCATTGATACGGAAACTGTTGTCGAGGCCGGGATCGTTGATCAGACCTTTCCAGCCGACCGTCGTCCGCGGCTTCTCGAAATACACACGCATCACGATGAGCAGATCGTCGGACAACCGATCGGCCTCGGCTTTGAGACGACGCGCATAGTCAAGCGCCGCCTCCGTATCATGAATCGAGCATGGGCCGATCACGACCAGCAGACGGTCGTCCGCGCCGTATAGAAGACGATGGATGGCTTGGCGTGCCTCGAAAGCGGTCGTGGCGGCCCGCAAGGTGGCAGGGAATTCACGCAGCACATGGGCGGGTGGCGTCAATTCCTTGATTTCTTGAATGCGGGTGTCGTCGATGGATGGTTTCACCGGGGCTGACATGGCGTATTTTTCTCAGTTTTCCTTGAACCTTCAAGTTTATCCGATCCATTCATCCGATGCGCGCCTCGAACCACTATTGGTCTCATAGGTCTATACCATCATCAGCCGCAGCACCTTTCTCCACTGCCGGGAAGGTGCGCCCAGCCACGCCCTGAAACAGAGCCTGTCATGTTGATTCAACGTCGCCCCGACATCCCCTCCTCTGAAATCACCCCACGCACGATCTATCTGGATCGTCGCCGCTTCATTCGCGACAGCGGCCTCGCTGTCACGGGCCTCGGCCTGTTCGGCGGCCTGCTTCCCCTCGCGCACAGTGCAAGCGCCGAGGCGACGATCGCCGGGCCGCTCACAAGCAGTCCGTTCAGTACCGACGAAGCACTCACCACGCGTCAGGCCGCGACAAGCTACAACAACTTCTATGAATTCGGCACCGGCAAGGAGGATCCAGTACGTAACGCTCATCGCATGAAAACCCGACCGTGGACGATCAAGGTCGAAGGCTTGGCTGGCAAGCCGCGCGAATTCGATGTAGACGATCTGCTCAAACTCGCTCCACTCGAAGAACGCATCTATCGCCTGCGCTGCGTCGAGGGATGGTCAATGGTCATACCCTGGATCGGTTTTCCGCTTGCCACGCTGCTCAAGCACGTGGAACCGCTCGGCAGCGCGCGCTATGTCGAATTCGTCAGTCATTACGACCCCGCCATCATGCAGCGTCGCAAGGTACTCGACTGGCCTTATTCCGAAGGGTTGCGCCTCGACGAAGCCATGCATCCGCTCACCCTGCTCACCTTCGGCATGTACGGCGAGATTCTGCCCAATCAGAACGGCGCGCCCATGCGCATCGTCGTTCCCTGGAAGTACGGTTTCAAAAGCGCCAAATCCATCACCACCATCCGCCTGGTCGAAAACGAACCGGCCACCGCGTGGAACAAGAGCGCGCCGCAAGAGTACGGCTTTTATTCCAACGTCAACCCGGACGTTCGTCACCCACGCTGGAGTCAATCGCGCGAACGACGTATCGGCGAATACCACAAACGGGCGACATTGATGTTCAACGGTTATGCCGACGAAGTCGCCGGCCTGTATGCGGGGATGGACCTGAGCAAGTACTATTGACGGACATCATGATCAAATCCGCCCGTTACGTTCCTTCGCCACGCTCACTCAGCGCAATCAAGCTCAGCGTGTTTTTTCTGTGTCTGGTGCCGGCCGCGCAACTTCTCCACGGCTTGCTTACCCACACCCTGGGCCCCAACCCGATCGAAGCGATCACGCTCGCCACCGGGATTTGGACGCTGCGCATGCTGCTCATCACTCTTGCGATAACGCCTCTGCGCCGCCTCACCAGACTCCACTGGCTGCTGAGATTACGCCGCATGCTGGGACTGTTCGCATTCGGCTGGGCAACGGCGCACTTCATCACCTGGCTGTGGCTGGATCGCTTTTTTGATCTGCGAGAAATCGCCTACGACATTCTGGATCGCCCGTTTATCACGGTCGGTTTTTCCGCCTTCCTGCTGATGATTCCACTCGCCGCCACCTCGACCAACTCCGCCGTCCGCCGCCTGGGCGGGCGACGTTGGCTGGCGCTGCATCAGTTGGTCTATCTCATTGCCATCCTCGGCGTCGTGCATTTTTGGTGGCAAGTGAAGGCGGACACTTTGGAGCCGACCATTTACGCCATCATTCTCGCCGTGTTGCTCGGCTTGAGGCTCATCTGGCGTCAACGCGACCGCCGTCGGCAGCGCGTCATCCAAGCCGGAAAACAGCGCTTTCGCGGCATTCCGATTGTGCTGAAATAACGGTGCTTGCGCGCGTTGCTGTTTCGTTGCTGGGTAATGTACGTCGAAGGCCGCCCGTACTGCGCGGCCCACGAATCCTGCGCGGGAAGCGTTATTTCCGGATAGCGTGCTTCGGTCGGAAAACCTTGATCACGGCTTCATCCGTTTCAATATACGGCCCGCCAATCAGGTCGATACAGTAGGGAATTGCAGCGAACACGCCCACATGGCCGACCTTGCCCTCCGCGTCGCGCAAACCTTCGAGCGTTTCCCGAATTGCACGCGGCTGCCCAGGCAGGTTGACGATCAGCGAGCGTCCACGGACTACGGCGACCTGGCGGGACAAAATTGCGGTCGGCACGAAATTCAAGCTGAGACGACGCATCTCCTCGCCGAAACCGGGCATTTCCTTATCGCCCACCGCCAGGGTCGCTTCGGGCGTGACGTCGCGTGCTGCGGGGCCGGTACCGCCGGTGGTCAGGATGAGCGCACAATTCTTGCTATCCGCCAATTCCTTCAACGTGCGTTCGATGACGGATTGTTCGTCCGGGATCAAGCGTGTTTCAACACTCCACGGCGAGGTCAACGCCTTCCCCAACCATTCTTCCAGCGCGGGGATGCCCTGGTCTTCATAAGCGCCTTCACTCGCTCGATCGCTGATCGACACCAGACCAATCGTAATATGCTCGCTCATAAATCCTCCGGGTTGCTGATTTCAGTCTCCGCGTGGGCCTGCTCCAGTTCGCGCAGCACGCGGAACAGTTCGCGGTAGGCCCGCGGCGGCTTGTTTTGATCGCGCTCATTGAGCGCGTTACGGCGCAGAGCGCGCAGATGTTGCAGATCGGCGTCCGGCCAGGCTGCGACAATCGCGCCCGCCTGCTGCTCATCGGCGAGAAAATCATCGCGCAGCTTTTCCAGCCGCTTGAAGCGCGCCGCTTCAGCTTTTGAAGCGCCGGACAACTTCTCCAGCACGGCGCGGATCGGTTCGGGATCGACCGAACGCATCAATCTGCCAATGTACTGCATCTGGCGCCGCTTTGCCTCATGCTTGGGAAAGCGCTGGTACGCCGCAATCGCGCTACGCAGTTCATCCGGCAACTCAATGCGCAGCAGGCGATCAGCCGGCAATGCAACCAGCTCTTCGCCCAGCGCCTGTAGAGCATGCATTTCACGCTTTTTCGCGCTTTTGCTGGGGCGTTCTGGCTGATCGTCGAATTCTTCAGCAGGTTTTTCGTGGTCGCGGGGCACTCAGCTCCTTTCGGGCGGACGGGCAGTAAAGATGTAAGATTATAGCCTTTACCTTTCAGTCCTTTGCCCATGTCCGATCCAGGCTTTTCCAATTCCTCCGAACGTCTGCACGAAATTGCCGAACGTGTGCTGTCGTTGGCTCATCAACGCGGTGCCAGTGCCTGCGAGGCTGCGGTATCGGAAGGCTTCGGCCAAACCGTCAGTGTGCGCAAGAACGAAATCGAGACGATTGAATACAACCGCGACAAGGGCGTCGGCGTCACGATCTACCTTGGTACCTGCCTCGGCCACGCGAGCACCTCGGATTTTTCCGACGCCGCCCTGATCTCGACCGTTGAAGCCGCGCTGTCTATTGCCCGCTTCACCGCTCCAGACGTGGCCGCCGGCCTGCCAGAGAAAGAATTGCTCGCGCGTGACTGGGCCGATCCACAACTGCACTATCCGTGGGATCTGACCGTCGAAAGCGCGATCGAACTGGCGCGCACGTGCGAGCAGGCGGCGTTTGACGTCAGCCCGCAGATCACCAATTCGGATGGCGCGAGCGTATCAACTCAGCAAGCGCAATTCGTACTGGCCAACAGTCTCGGCTTTATCGGCGGGTATCCAAGCTCCCGTCACAGCATGTCGTGCTCTGTGATTGCCGGCGAAGGCGACGCCATGCAGCGTGAATACTGGTACGACTCGCGCCGTAACGCCAGCGCACTCGATCACGCCGAATCCATCGGCCGACGTGCCGGCGAACGCACCATCCGGCGACTGGGCGCACGCAAGATCGCCACCTGCGAGGTACCGGTGCTGTTCGAGGCGCCGGTGGCGATGACGCTGCTGGGCAACTTTACACACGCCGTGTCGGGAGGCGCGCTGTACCGCAACTCTTCCTTCCTGCTGGATGCACTGGGCAAGCAAATCTTCTCGCCGCTGGTCAACATTCTGGAGCGCCCTCACGAGCCCGGCACCTTCGGCGCTGCCCCGTTCGATGGCGAGGGCGTGGCGACACAGGCTCGCGATATCGTTTCCGACGGGGTGCTCAACGGGTATTTCCTGTCATCGTATTCAGCGCGCAAACTCGGCATGCAGACCACTGGCAACGCCGGCGGCTCTCATCTGCTCACGATGGCCGCCTCGGGGGACGAAGATTTCGATGCGCTCGTGCGCCGCATGGGCCGTGGTCTGGTCGTGACCGAACTGCTCGGTCAGGGCGTCAACTACGTCACCGGCGACTATTCACGCGGCGTGGCCGGTTATTGGGTGGAAGGTGGCGAGATTGTTTATCCAGTTCAGGAAGTGACCATCGCGGGCAATCTTCGCGACATGTTCATGGGCATTTCCGCCGTCGGCAACGATGCGCTGCCCCGCAGCGCAAAACGTTGCGGTTCCATACTGATCGACCGCATGACGGTGGCCGGCAGCTAGACAGACTCCACGCCGGCTTCACGCGTTTTGCCTGCGCCGGCGCGTCAGAGATCACAACACCCGAACGGCCTCCGCCTATCGCCAGCCAGATGAAGATCAGCCACGCACCGCGTGCGATTGAAACGCTGCGAGCGGCCGGCAGGCCGGTTGGCAGGCCCGCATGCTAAAATTGATCAGCCTTTAACCACCGTCAGTGAGCCTTCTTGATGTTCTCCGCGAAAGACACCATCGCCGCTACCGACCCCGAGCTGTGGTCTGCCATCCAGGCTGAAAACCAGCGCCAGGAAGACCACATCGAACTGATTGCATCGGAAAACTACGTTAGCCAGGCGGTGCTCGAAGCGCAGGGCACACAGCTGACCAACAAATACGCCGAAGGCTATCCCGGCCGCCGCTACTATGGCGGATGCGAACACGTTGACGTGGTCGAGCAGATTGCCATTGACCGCGCAAAACAGCTGTTCGGTGCCGAGGCGGCCAACGTCCAGCCGAATTCGGGCTCACAAGCCAACCAGGCCGTGCTGATGGCCTTCGCTCAGCCCGGCGACACCCTCATGGGCCTGGGCCTCGCTGAAGGCGGGCACCTGACCCACGGCATGCCTCTCAACATGTCGGGCAAATGGTTCAACGTCGTCGCCTATGGTCTCAATGAGCACGAAGAGATCGACTATGACGAAATGGAACGTCTCGCGCACAAGCACAAGCCGCGCATTCTGATCGCGGGAGCTTCAGCCTATGCCCTGCGTATCGATTTCGCTCGCTTCGCCAAGGTCGCACAAGACATCGGCGCAATATTCTGGGTCGACATGGCGCATTACGCCGGCCTCATCGCCACCGGCCTGTACCCCAACCCGATCCCGCACGCCGATGTCGTGACCACCACCACCCACAAGACGCTGCGCGGCCCGCGCGGCGGCCTCATCCTGATGAAGGAAAAGCACGCCCGGGCCCTCAATTCCGCGATTTTCCCCGGCCTCCAGGGTGGCCCGTTGATGCACGTTATCGCGGGCAAGGCGGTGGCGCTCAAAGAAGCGCTCGAACCGGCATTCAAAACCTATCAACAGCAGGTTCTCGCCAACGCCCAAAGCATGGCGCGGACGCTCACCGAACGCGGCCTGCGCGTAGTTTCGGGCCGAACCGAAAGCCATCTCTTTCTCGTCGATCTGCGTACCAAGAACATCACCGGCCGCGACGCTGAAACCGCGCTCGAACGCGCTCACATCACGGTCAACAAAAACGCGATCCCGAACGACCCGGAAAAACCCCTGGTCACTTCCGGCGTGCGTCTTGGCTCGCCCGCAATGACCTCACGCGGGTTCGGTGAAACCGAAGCTGAACACGTCGCCCATCTGATCGCGGACGTGCTCGAAGCGCCAGAGGATGAAACCAACATCACCCGGGTGCGCGAGCAAGTGGCTGCTCTATGCGCACGCTTTCCGGTGTACGGCGCCTGAAGATCTCAACCGTGGGGCTCTCGACATGAAATGCCCGTTTTGCGACGACCCCAACACTCAGGTCACCGACACGCGTGAAAACGATGAAGGCGACGTCGTCCGACGCCGCCGCCGTTGTGTGCAATGCGACAAGCGCTTCACGACCTATGAGCGCATCGACCTCAAGATGCCGCACATCGTTAAACGCAACGGCATGCGCAGCGAATACGACCCTGAGAAGCTGGCTGCCAGCCTGAAGCTGGCATTGCGCAAACGTCCGGTCGCGCTGGAAGCCATCGAAGCCGCCATTGATCGCATCGAGGCGCATCTGCTCTCGCTCGGGGAGCGCGAACTGCCCAGCAACAAACTCGGCGAGCTGGTGATGAACGAGCTGCGCAAACTCGACCAGGTTGCCTACGTACGTTTCGCCTCGGTCTATCGCAATTTCACCGATGTCGATGCGTTCTCCGAACTGATCAAGGAAGTCAAGACGCGTCCGCGTCGTGGCCGCCCTCCAAAAACCATTTCGCCTCCGGTCGAAGATGACCTTTTCAACGATTGATCATGAAATGATGGCGCACGCGCTGCGACTTGCCGCGCGTGGTCTCGAAACCGTCACCCCGAATCCACGCGTCGGCTGCGTGATCGTGCGCGATGACCAGATCGTGGGCGAAGGCTGGCATGAACGTGCGGGCGCCCCGCACGCTGAAGCGGCGGCACTGGCCGTTGCCGGCGACGCCGCAGCCGGCGCGACTGTCTACATCACGCTGGAACCCTGCGCGCATCATGGCCGTACGCCACCGTGTGCCAAGGCTCTGATCCAGGCCGGCGTTGTTCGCGTCGTCGCGGCAATGTCCGATCCCAACCCCAAGGTCGCGGGACGCGGGTTTGCCCTGCTCAAAGAGCACGGCATTGCATGGGAATGTGGGCTGCTGGAAAACGAAGCGCGCGAGCTCAACATCGGCTTCATTTCACGCATGACGCGCGGCCGGCCGTGGGTTCGTTTGAAAGCCGCGAGCACGCTGGACGGTAAAAGCGCGCTTGAAAATGGCGTCAGTCAATGGATCACCGGCCCCGCCGCCCGCCGCGACGGCCATCGTTGGCGCGCACGCGCCTGTGCCATTCTCACCGGCTTCGGCACCGTCCGAGCCGACGATCCGCAATTGACCGTACGCGACGTCCCCTGCACACGCCAGCCCTTGCGCGTCGTGGTCGACGCGCGCCTTGAAACCTCACCGAACGCGCGCGTCGTGCAAGGCGGCAACGTTCTCATTGCGTGCGCGACACGTGATGAAGCACGCGCCGCGCCGCTGGAGCAATCCGGAGCGCAGATTGTTGTTTTGCCGAACGCCGCGGGAAAAGTCGATTTGCCCGCCCTGTTTGTCGAGCTGGGCCGACGCGGCGTGAATGAAGTGCATGTTGAGGCCGGCTTCAAACTCAATGGCTCGCTTCTGCGCGAAGGCTGTGTCGACGAACTGCTGTTGTACGTCGCGCCGATGCTGGTCGGTGACGCAGCGATGGGCCTGTTCAATCTGGCCGCGTTGACCGATCTCAAACAGGCGTATTCACTGCGCATTACCGATCTATGTGCCATCGGCGAGGATTTTCGTCTCCTCGCGCGTGTGTGCTGAACGCGTCCGCACTCAAACGTTCATGACTTCCTGACCGGTCTCGTTGCGCCCGATCTGACGAACGTCATACCCCGTCGGGCTTTGATGCGTACGCAGACCAAACTCCGGCAAAATGGCAAAAATGTGATCAAAAATATCACTCTGAATGGCTTCGTATTCGGCCCATTTGGTGGTGGTCGTGAAGCAATACAACTCCATTGGGATGCCATCTGACCCGCCCTGCAGTTGCCGCACCATCAGGGTCATTTCCTTGTGGATCATCGGATGCGCCTGCAAAAACGCATTCAGATAGGCGCGAAAAGTACCGATATTGGTTAAACGACGCCCATTGAGCAAACAATTCTGATCCGCCCCAACCTCCTCATTGAAATGCTCGATTTCCGAGCGTTTGTCGTCCAGATACTGCGCCAGCAAATAGCCACGATGCAGACGTTCAAAGTCCGAATGAGTCAGGAAACGTACGCTGGTACTGTCGAGCATCACACTACGCTTGATGCGTCGCCCCCCCGATTGCGACATTCCGCGCCAATTCTTAAAGGACTCGGAAATCAGTGCGTACGTGGGGATGTTGGTGATGGTTTTATCCCAGTTTTGCACCTTGACGGTCGTCAATCCGATATCGATGACAAACCCATCGGCGTCATATTTGGGCATCTCCAGCCAATCGTCGACCGACAACATGTCGTTCGCGGAAAGCTGAATGCCGGCCACCAACCCCATGATCGGGTCGCGGAAGACCAGCATCAACACCGCAGTCATGGCCCCCAGCCCTGACAGCAAAATGGTCGGCGACTGCCCCACCAACAAGGAGACAACCAATATGACGCTCAGGACCGCACCCAGCAGCTTCACACTCTGAGAAATACCGCGCAACGGAAAATGTCGGAGCTGGACGTTACGCTGCGCAGCGTCGCCAATGGCATCAAGCAGTGAAAACAGGGCCAAAAGGAGGAACAACACCACCCAGACGTTCGCTGCCACTTCGAGCACCGAACGGACAAAAGCCCCTTCTTCCATCCAGAAACGCAATTGCGCCTGTACGACAAAGCCCTGTATGGCCCACGCACACCGATCAAAAAACTTTCTCTGAAGAAGAAAGCGCGGCCAGTTTTTCGACGAAAGACCGACAAAACGCACCAGCAGCCGGAGCACCACCCGGTGCAAAACGAAATGCAAGATCAGCGCCACCACAACCATGACGCCCAAAATGATCAGCATGGAAAATACGCTTACGTACTCTTCCACCCCGATAGATTGAAGCGCTCGCTCAATGTATTCCTTCAATCTTTCTCTCCTGTCATGAAGCTCAGCAACCCTAAATTCTGCCTCAAAAAAACTGAACCTAAAATCTTGCAAAGCACTTTTAATGCATAGACTTACGGACCGTGATGCGAAGAAAATCATTCCGCCCAAGGCATGCGAGAAAGCGCTGTTTTCGTCATTTCTCTGTTGAGCGATGCGGTCTCAGCGGTTACTATTCTAGTGCTAGATACAATCGCCCGAACGCCGCGCGCCTGCGGCATCTTCGAGTTGTCCCGATCGTCCGGGGCCTGCCACGAAGGCTGACCGGCGCGATCAACTCGTCTATACCCTGATGCTGCTTCATTCCATCATCCTGATGCCGTTCATTGGCAGTCTGCTGGCTGCGATGATGCCGGAGAACGCACGCAATCGCGAGGCGTGGCTTGCTGGCGCCGTGGCCGTGTATGGCCTCGTCGCTGGTGGTTCCCTCTATTCCACCGTAACGCGCGGTGAAGTCGTGCGCGAAAGCACGCAATGGCTGCCAAGTCTCGGTTTGGAATTCACACTGCGGGTCGACGGGCTGGCCTGGCTCTTCATGATGCTGATCGTAGCCATCGGCCTATTGGTGGTGCTCTACGCGCGCTACTACATGTCGCCCGAAGATCCGGTCCCACGTTTTTTCTCCTTCCTGCTTGCCTTCATGGGTTCAATGCTGGGCATCGTGATGTCCGGCAACCTCATCCAGCTCGTGCTGTTCTGGGAGATGACCAGCCTCACGTCGTTTCTGCTGATCGCCTATTGGCACCACCGCGCAGACGCTCGACGCGGTGCCCGCATGGCCTTCACCGTGACCGCTACCGGTGGGCTGTGCCTGCTTGCCGGGGTGCTGGTGCTCGGCCACATTGTCGGCAGTTACGATATTGATGCCGTATTGGCGGCCGGCAATCAGGTCAAGGAACATGACCTTTACCGGATTGTGCTGGTGCTCGTGGCACTCGGCACGCTGACCAAAAGTGCCCAGTTTCCGTTCCATTTCTGGTTGCCGCACGCCATGGCTGCGCCAACGCCGGTGTCGGCCTACCTCCACTCGGCCACCATGGTCAAGGCGGGTGTTTTTCTGCTGATGCGATTGTGGCCCACGCTGGCGGGCACGCCGGAATGGACCTGGATCATCGGCGGCGCCGGTGCGTGCACCATGCTGATCGGCGCTTTCGTCGCCATCTTCCAGCATGACCTGAAAGGATTGCTTGCCTATTCGACGATCAGCCATCTCGGCCTGATCACCGTCTTGCTGGGCATGGGCACACCGCTGGCCCTGGTCGCAGCCATATTCCATACGCTCAATCATGCCACCTTCAAGGCGTCACTGTTCATGGCCGCCGGCATCATCGACCATGAATCCGGCACGCGCGA
>DATGNI010000094.1:0-4226 GCA_035306825.1 Azoarcus sp.
CTTCTGAAGGGAAGCCAATGCGCCCCAGCCCTGGCAGCTTGAGCGCCGGCGGCCACGCATCAATGCCGGCGGACAGGCCGAGCAGATTCATTTCCAGCCCTTCTTGCGGGGCGAGAATGAGGCCGAACAAGCCGCCAAAAGCCATCTGCACGCCTGATCCGCTGGGGGCTGTGGCGACGAAGCCACCCTGCGGAATGAAGTCTTTGCCGATGGCGGTCGGTGGCAGGTCGAGGGAGAGTTCGGGTACTGCGCGACCGAGATAGGCGATATAGGTGTTGCTGTTCGGTCCTGGCCAGATGCGATATTCGGCGTTGTGCGGGTAGGCATCGCTGGCGGCGTGCAGGCGCTCAATCCATGTTTCAACCTCCGTCCCGCCATGGATTGCGCGAATCAGCGTCGGCTTTGCGCCGTACCAGTAACCGTCCGGAACGCCACGGGCAACCTGTACGGCCTTGCCACCCCGGCGCACGGCCCAGCCGGTGACCTCGAAACGCGTCCATTGGCTGTCATCGATCTTTTTGGTGGAAATCCAGCAATGTTCGCCGAAAGCGCCGCGCCAACGGAAGGCGCGAGCGCACCAGGCTTGGATCGCAGCCTGGTCCGGGGCGACCGACGGGGCGATACCGGCACTGTCACGCCGCGCGGTGCGCCAGTCGCTTGCCTGGACGTCGCTGGTGAAAGTGTGGGCCAGCCAGGAAGCGCCCATCGGAACGCAATACACCGAGAAAATGACAATGAAGAGGATGCGGACGGGTTTGCGCATGGGCGAGGCGAGAAGGCGATTTGAAACGATGGCGGGGAAGAACGGAGATTTTATTCGGTATGCCCCGCCCGTAGAAAATATCTGGTTGGAAGGGAGCCAAAAGAAAGGCGCCGCATGCTTCGCGGTGAGGGCTGGAAGTCGATGCATTCAGGCAAACGACCCCGCACACCGGTGTGGATTGTCGGAAATGCGACTCGGTGCACGGCCCTCATCGTCGCCATTTTGTTCAATGGCGACGATGAGGGTGGATACGGAAGGCGTTCGTTTACTGTGGGGAAACGGAATTGGCGATGGCGGCCGGAAGCGGGCGGTCGCCATGAGCCTCGATGAGTTGCTCAATGCCGTCGAGGGAGGGCAGACGGTGAGCGATGCCGACGTGGCAGTCGATACAGGTGCGTTCGCCGCTGGCGAGCGAGGTGGAATGGGCCTGGGCCGCGCGCGGACTTTGACGGGTGAAATCCATGTAGTCGAACTCGTGGCAATTTCGGCATTCCAGCGAGTTATTGGCCTTGAGACGCGCCCATTCGTTCATGGCCAGTGACAGGCGCATGTTTTCGAATTTCTCCCGCGTGTTGATGGTGCCGAAGATTTTCCCCCAGACCTCTTTCGAGGCCTGCATCTTGCGTGCAATCTTCGAAGTCCATTCATGCGGGACGTGGCAGTCGGAGCATTTTGCCCGCACACCGGAACGGTTGGTGAAGTGGATCGTGGGTTGCAGCTCGACGAATACGTTGTCCCGCATTTCGTGGCAGCCGGTACAGAATTGTTCGGTGTTGGTGATTTCAAGCGCGGTGTTGAACGCCCCCCAGAACAGGACGCCCGCAATGAAGCCACCAATCGTCAGGAAGCCGAGGCTGTAGTGTACGGCGGGGCGATTGAGCACCCGCCAGTAACGTTTGATCAGCTCTTTCATGGCGCCTCCTCACGCAGGGTGGCCGAGGGAGAGCCCGCCCGCCGCAGAAGGATGTCGACATCGACAAAATGATTCTCCACGAGCGTGTTGACCGGCGCCTGTGGAACGTGGCACTGCAAACAGAAGTAGCGTCGCGGAGAAAGTTCTGCGAGGAAGTTGGCTTCGCGATCCTGGAAATGGGTGACGCTGATCATTGGCGCCTGGCTTTCCTCGGTGCGCGTCCGTGCATGGCAAAACATGCAGCGATTGGCGTTGGTGTCGATCTGATAGCTTTCGACCTTGTGCGGGATGATGGGCGGCTGCATCGCGTAGCTGCGCGCCCGGCGCACATCGCTGTTGTCTTGGTTCACAAGAGGGGGCGGGGTGGTCGTTTCCATGATCGGAACCGGCCCGCGAAGGCTGTCGACGAGTCCGCCGGAAGGGGATTGGGCGTAGGCGCTCACGGTGCTCAAAATCAGGAGGGCCGCGGTGACGATTGACGTACGCATCGTATTTCTCCTAAGCCTGAATTTTGCGGATCGCGACCGCGCACTTCTTGAAATCTGTCTGTTTTGAGATCGGACAGGTCGCGTCGAGGGTGAGTTTGTTAATCAGGATGCTGGCGTCAAACCACGGTACGAAAATCAATCCGCGCGGCGGTTTGTTGCGTCCGCGCGTTTCCAGCCGGACCCGCACCGAGCCGCGACGTGAGACCAGTTCGATCTGTTCGCCGCGACGCACACCGAGTTGGCGCGCGTCATCCAGATGCATGAAACACACGGCGTTCGGGAAAGAGCGGTGCAATTCCGGTACGCGACGGGTCATTGACCCGGAGTGCCAGTGCTCCAGCACGCGTCCGGTACAGAGCCAGAACGGGAATTCCTCGTCCGGTTCCTCCGCAGCAGGCTCGTAGGGCAGCGCGTAGAGCACGGCTTTGCCATCCGGATGGCCGTAAAAGTTGAAATCTTCCCCCGCCTTGACGTAGGGATCGTAGCCTTCACGGTAACGCCAACGCGTTTCCTGCCCATCGACCACGGGCCAGCGCAGGCCGCGCGCTTCGTGATACATATCGAAGGGCGCTAGGTCGTGGCCATGCCCGCGACCGAAGCTAGCGTATTCCTCGAACAGGCTTTTGTGGATGTAGAACCCGAAAGCCTTCGCTTCCTGGTTGTTGTAGTTGGGATGGGTCTGATCGAGCGGGAATTTCTCCACCGCCTCTTCGTGCGCGTACAACACGTCGTACAGCGTTTTGTCACGATATTCAGGCATTTTTGCGAGGAGATCTTCGGGCCAGACCTCATCCATGCGGAAGCGCTTTGAAAACTCGACAAGCTGCCACAGGTCAGAGCGTGCTTCGCCCGGCGCGTCGACAAGCTGGTGCCAGAACTGGGTGCGGCGTTCGGCATTGCCGTAGGCGCCTTCTTTTTCGACCCACATCGCCGTAGGCAGGACCAGGTCGGCGGCCATCGTGGTGACGGTCGGATAGGCGTCGGATACCACAATGAAGTTGTCCGGGTTGCGGTAGCCGGGGTAGGTTTCGCCGGTGATGTTGGGCGCCGCCTGCATGTTGTTGTTGCACATCACCCAGTACGCATTGAGCTTGCCGTCGTGAAGCATGCGGTCTTGCTGCACGGCGTGATAGCCATCCTTGTCAGGGATCGTTCCGTCCGGCAGGCGCCAGATTTTTTCCGCGATGGCGCGATGCTCCGGATTTTCCACCAGCATGTCTGCTGGCAGGCGGTGAGAGAAGGTGCCCACTTCGCGCGCTGTACCGCAGGCGGAAGGTTGGCCGGTGAGCGAGAACGGGCTGGAGCCGGGGGTCGAGATCTTGCCGGTCAGCAGATGGATGTTGTAGAGCAGGTTGCCGCACCAGGTGCCGCGGGTGTGCTGGTTGAAGCCCATCGTGAAGAAAGACGTCACCTTGGTTTCGGGGTTGGCATACAGTTCGGCAAGACGGTCGAGATGCTCTTCTGAGATGTTGGCGAGTTCGGCGACGCTCTTGCGATCATATTGACTGACGAAGCGGGCGAATTCGTCGAAATCGATCGCTTTTCCGCCGCCCGGTTCGTCCGCATGGGCGGCTGCCTGTTGGCGCGGATCTTCCGGCCGCAAGCCGTAGCCGATATCGTCGTTACCGAGCATGAAGCGGGTATGGCGGTCGACGAATTCGCGGTTTACCGCGTCGTTCTGGATGATGTAGTTGGCAATGTAGTTGAGGATGGCCAGGTCGGTCTGGGGGCGGAAGGTGAGCGTGAGGTCGGCAAGGTCATAGCAACGATGCTCGAATACCGACAAAACGGCGACTTTTACATGGGCCGCCGATAAACGGCGATCCGTAATGCGGGTCCATAGAATGGGGTGCATTTCCGCCATGTTCGAACCCCACAGCACGAAAGCATCCGCTTCTTCGATGTCGTCGTAACAGCCCATCGGCTCGTCCATGCCGAAGGTGCGCATGAAGCCGGCAACGGCCGAAGCCATGCAGTGACGGGCGTTGGGGTCGATGTTGTTGGAGCGAAAGCCCGCCTTCATCAGTTTGGATGCTGCGTACCCTTCCCAGATGGTCCATTG
>DATGNI010000095.1:0-8682 GCA_035306825.1 Azoarcus sp.
CAGCATTGTAAGGATGAACAGCGACAGGAACAGACAGAACACCAACAGCACGGCCGGCAGCCGGGGCATGCCGTAACGGGTCAGGACGCGCACTGCGCCTTCCAGCAGGTAGGCGAGGATTGCGCTGGCGATCAAAGGAGCCAGCAGATGACTGGCGAGGACCGCGACGGTGAAGCCGACGAGCAGGACCAGCGCCAGAATGACAACCTGCGGGTCGGAAAAATGTCGGCGATACCAGTGCTGCAAATAGTCAAACATTAGGTGTTTTTTTGCTCCGTGACGGACAAAAGTCCCTCGGTTCGGTCAGGGACTGATTTGCGTCACCACAGCTGCCACCATGGCTTTTCCTCTTCGGGGCCGCCATGGTAATACGTGCTGTCGGGGAAGTTCATGTCGAGCACGCGGGTAGTGTCTGCGGCTAGATCGTCCATGCCCATCGATTCGTAGCTGCGCGCCATGATGTAGAGCGCCTCTTCAGCGGCGGGCGTGTCGGGAAAGTCTTTCAGTGCGAGTTGTGCGCGGTTTACCGCCGCCACATAGGCTCCGCGTTCGTAGTAATAACGCGCTACGTGCACCTCGTGGGCGGCCAGCGAATTCACCAGATAGCGCATGCGTTGAATGGCGTCCGGCGTGTAGCGGCTTTCGGGGTAGCGCTGAACCAGCGTGCGGAAGGCCTCGTAGGATTCGTTCGCCCCTTTGGGGTCGCGTTCGGACAGATCCTGATTGGAAATGAAGCCGAGCAGACCGAGGTTTTCGTTGAACGGAATCAATCCTTTCAAATAGTAGGCGTAGTCAACGTAAGCGTGGTTCGGATGCAGACGAATGAAGCGGTCGACCGCCGCGATCGCCAGTTCCGGTTCGTTGGACTTGTAATACGCGTAGGCGATTTCAAGCTGCGCCTGTTGAGCGTACCGTCCGTAGGGGTAACGTGATTCGAGCTTCTCGAACAGCGTGATGGCGCGTTCGTAATTGGCTTCTTCAAGTGCGTCGCGTGCCTCAGAGTGAATGCGCTGGGCGCTCCAGTCGACGGTTTCGTCGACTTCTTCGGGCAACAAGCCGCAACCCGTGACCAGAAGCACCATGAGAAAGGCTACACTGCGCAGCAGCATCCGTGTATTCGTCATCAATCGCTCTCGCGTGAACAGTTCTATCAATTATATCCCAGAGGCCGACGGTGATTCTCCTGTCGACGCCATTGAAATCGAGATTCCCGTCGAATTTGGCGGTGTTCGTCTTGACCTCGCTCTTGCCCGGCTGTTGCCGCAACATTCGCGCAGTCGTTTGCAGACCTGGCTGCGAGAAGGGCGTATCACCGTGGCCGGGGAGCCTCTCGGCGCCAAGTATAAGGTGCACGGAGGCGAGCGTTTGTGCGTCGTGGAGCCCGCGCCGGAAGCGGTTGCCGCTGAACAGCCGGAAGACATTCCGCTGACGATCGTGTTCGAGGATGCGCACATCCTCGTTCTCGACAAACCGGCCGGCCTGGTTGTTCATCCAGGCAATGGTAACTGGAGTGGAACCTTGCTCAATGCGTTGCTCTACCATGCTCCGGCATTGGCCGAGATACCGCGTGCCGGCATCGTACACCGTCTGGACAAACAAACCAGTGGCTTGATGGTGGTTGCGAAAACCCTTGGCGCGCAGGCCGAGTTGGAACAGGCGTTGCAGATGCGGAAGGTGGCGCGTCATTACCACGCGCTCGTACACGGCGAGGTTGCGGGTCCTGGAACCGTCGATGCGCCGATCGGACGTCACCCGACACAGCGTACCAAAATGGCTGTAATCGACGGTGGGCGTGAAGCACGCACGCATTACAGTGTGAGCACACGCTTTCGGGGTGCGACCTTGCTTGAGTGTCGCCTCGAAACCGGGCGAACCCATCAAATCCGTGTCCATATGGCCAAGACCGGCCATCCGCTTGTGGGCGATCCGGTGTATGGCAAACGCCGCAGCGGAAACGCGGTGCTCGATGCTTTTCCGCGTCAGGCGCTGCAGGCTTTTCGACTTGGCCTGACCCATCCGGCGAGCGGCGAACACATGGTGTGGGAGATCGGGATGCCAAAAGATTTCAGTGATTTGCTTGCCGCGCTGTGAAAAACGCGCACAGCATGATGCCGTCCAGCTGGTGGGTGCCTGATTGGCCCGCGCCGCCTGCTGTGCGGGCGTTGGTTACGACCCGCCGGGGCGGCGTGAGCGAAGCACCGTGGGACGGATTCAATCTCGGCATGCATGTTGGAGACGACCCTGTCGCGGTAATCGAGAACCGTCGTTGTTTGCGCGCCGCTTTGCCTGCCGAGCCGGTCTGGCTTGAGCAGGTTCACGGCATTGAAGTGGTGCGTGCGGAGCGCGGGAGCGCTCGTGCCGATGCATCGGTTGCGCGTGAGCCCGGCACGGTGTGCGCGATCATGACGGCGGATTGTCTGCCGGTGTTGTTGTGCGATACGGGCGGAACGGTTGTCGCCGCAGCGCATGCCGGTTGGCGTGGGCTGGTGGACGGGGTGCTGGAAAACACCGTGCGGACAATGGCGGTCAGGGCCGATTGCGTCGTGGCGTGGCTGGGGCCGGCGATCGGGCCAGAGGCGTTTGAAGTCGGCGAGGAGGTGCGCGAACGCTTCGTGACGGCCGATCCGGGTGCGGCCGGTGCTTTCAGGCCCGCAGAGAAAACAGGCAAGTGGATGGGCGATCTGTTTGCGCTCGCACGTCAAAGACTGGAACGGGCGGGCGTCACGATGATCCATGGAGGCGGGCAGTGCACGGTGTCCGACCCCGAGCGTTTTTATTCTTACCGGCGCGACGGCGTCACCGGTCGTTTCGCTTCGTTAATCTGGTTGGAAAAAGACTCGGGCTGAGCCAGGACGGCGGCTTCTTCCGTTTCACGGCGGGCCTTGGCGCGCCGTCGTGCAGGGGTACCGAACAGCCACAGGAAAAGCGCAAGCGGGCCGAGCCCCGCAAAGAAAAAGGTCAGTACGCCGCCGACAGGGTTCGGGTTGGCGATGGAGGCCATCAGGACGACATACATCCAGCCGATTGCGATCATGTACATGAAGCGATTCTACCGTGATGGTGAGGGCGGCGCTTGATAATCCAGGCTGATCTTGCTGATTTGTGCATTGCGGAAAGTGCGCGGGCGTGCGCGTTATAATCGCTGCATGATCAAAAGCATCCGGCCTGGCCGGGGAGAGAATTCAGCATGGCCGATCAACTCAGGCTTATAAAGAAATATCCTAATCGCCGGCTGTATGACACACGAACCAGTGCCTATATCACCTTGGTCGATGTCAAGCAGCTCGTTCTCGACCGCGAAACATTCCAAGTCGTGGACGCCAAATCGAATGAAGACCTGACGCGTTCCATCCTGCTCCAGATCATTCTTGAAGAAGAGGCGGGTGGCTCGCCGATGTTCTCCTGCGATTTGTTGGCGCAGATGATTCGTTTTTATGGCGACGCCACTCAAGAGGTCATGGGGCAGTATCTCGAGCACAACATCAAGGCCTTCACGGAGATGCAGGCCAAGCTCCAGGAGCAGGCCCACGCGCTGTACGGTGATGCCGCGGTGAGCCAGGATCTGTGGGCGCAGTTCATGAGCTTTCAGGGACCGGCGCTCAACAGTGTGATGGGGGCCTATCTCGATCAGAGTCGCAAGATGTTCGAGCAGATGCAGCAGCAGATCGACAACCAGACCCGCAACATGTTTGCCGGCTTTTCGTTTCCAGGCTTCACTCCGCCGGACGCGGATGTACGTCTGGATGGCGATTCTGGCAAGAAAAGATAACCCAAGCCGTCCCCACATCTAAAGACTGAGCGTATGAAAAAAATCATCCAATCCGAGGCGCCGCGCGTTGGGTTTGTGTCCCTCGGGTGCCCCAAGGCAACGGTGGACTCCGAAAACATTCTCACGCGCTTGCGTGCCGAAGGCTACGAGATTTCCGGCGGCTATGACGATGCCGATCTGGTAGTGGTCAACACCTGTGGCTTCATCGATGCCGCAGTCGAAGAATCTCTGGATGCGATTGGGGAGGCTCTGACCGAGAACGGCAAAGTCATTGTCACCGGTTGTCTCGGTGCCAAAGAGGGCGTGGTCGAAACCGCTCATCCGCAGGTGCTCGCGGTGACCGGCCCGCACGCTACGGAAGAGGTCATGAGGGTGGTGCATTCGCACCTGCCCAAGCCGCATGACCCGTTCGTTGATCTCGTGCCGCCGCAGGGCGTGCGTCTGACGCCTCGGCATTACGCGTATTTGAAGATCTCTGAAGGCTGCAACCATCGTTGCAGCTTTTGCATCATCCCGTCGATGCGCGGCGATCTGGTCAGCCGTTCAATTCATGAAGTGATGAGGGAGGCGGAGTCGCTGGCGGAGGCGGGCGTGAAGGAAATCCTGGTCGTATCGCAAGACACCAGCGCCTATGGCGTGGATTTGCGTTACCGCACGGGGTTCTGGAACGGGCGACCGGTCAAGACCCGTTTGCTGGAGTTGACCCAAGCGCTGGGCGAACTTGGCATCTGGGTGCGTTTGCACTACGTGTATCCGTACCCGAGCGTGGATGACATTATCCCGCTGATGGCCGAAGGCAAGATTCTGCCTTACTTGGACATCCCGTTTCAGCATGCCAGTGCGCGCATCCTCAAGGCGATGCGGCGTCCGGCCAGTTCCGAGAACGTGCTCACGCGCATTCGGAAGTGGCGTGAGATCTGCCCGGATCTGACGATCCGCTCAACGTTCATCACCGGCTTTCCGGGGGAGACCGAAGAGGATTTTCAGGAACTTCTGCAATTCCTGGCTGAGGCCGAACTGGACCGGGTCGGGGCTTTCTCCTATTCGCCAGTCGAAGGCGCGACGGCCAATGCGCTGGCGGGCGCCGTTCCGGAAGAAGTGCGCGATGAACGTCGCATGCGTTTGATGTCCTTCCAGGAGGATATTTCAACCCAACGCCTGGAACGCTGGATTGACCGCGAAATCGACGTCCTCGTGGATGAGATCGATGAAGACGGTGCGATTGCGCGTTCCGCTGCGGATGCGCCGGAAATCGATGGTCTGGTCATGATCCCGGACGGCGAGCACCTGGAAGTTGGAGAATTCGCCCGTGTGCGTGTGACCGATTGCGACGTACACGATCTTTTTGCCACGCCTGTTTGATTTGCATTTATGTACGAAAATCCGCCTATTCCTCGCAAGAACGGAGCTCCCATTATCGGTCTCGCGCTCGGTAGCGGCGCAGCGCGAGGTTGGTCGCATATCGGCGTCATCCGCGCACTGGCAGAGCACGGCATTCATCCCCATGTGGTATGCGGCAGCTCGATCGGTGCACTGGTGGGGGCCGCCTACGTGTGCGAACGCATCGGCGAACTGGAAGAGTGGGTTTCCGGTCTGAGCTGGCATGACGTAGTCAGCATGCTCGATCTCAGCTTTCGTGGCGGCTTGATTCGCGGCGAAAAAGTATTGAATTACTACGCCGAACATTTTTGTCGCGGTGAATTCTCTGAAATCGGCATCCCGTTTGCGTGCGTTGCGACCGATCTCGACTCGGGACGTGAAATCTGGCTGCGCGACGGCAACCTCGCCAGCGCCGTGCGGGCATCGATCGCGCTGCCAGGGTTGTTCTCGCCGCACGAGCGGGCGGGACGGGTGTTGGTGGATGGCGGCTTGGTGAATCCGGTGCCGGTGTCATTGTGTCGTGCGTTGGGGGCGGATGTCGTGATTGCCGTGGAGCTTGGCTCGGGCATGCTCGGCCTGGGTATTCAACCGCAAACGAACAAGGATGCGGAAGCGGGTCTCACACGCCGGCTGTTGAATTCCATCGGTCTGAATCCCGCCGAAAAGCTGGCCGAGTCGATGCCTTCGTTTACCGATGTTTTGGTGTCCAGCATCAACATCATGCAGATGCGTATCGCGCGCAGCCGCCTGGCCGGTGAGCCGGCCGATGTGCTGATTTCCCCGCGCGTTGCGCAACTCAGCATGATGGATTTTCACCGTGCGCCGGAAGCCATCGAAGCGGGCGTTGCCGCCGTCGCAAGGGCGCACGAGTCCCTGATGCTGGTGCTTGGCCGGGAGTGATTCATGCAGGATGTTGAGTTGATCAGACGCCTCGCCCACATCGTGGGACAGGAGCATCTGGTGCGCGAAACGGACGCAGCCCAATGGCTTGAAGATTGGCGCGGCCGCTACCGTGGAGACGCGCTAGCGGTGGTGTTTCCCGAGTCTACAGAGCAGGTGGCCGATGTGGTTCGGACCTGCGCTGAAGCGGAGGTCGCCATCGTTCCGCAGGGGGGCAACACCGGGCTTTCCGGTGGCGCCACGCCCTTGCCAGACAGCCGTTCGGTTGTCGTGAATTTGTCGCGCATGAAACGGGTGCGTGCAATCGATCCGGAGAACAACACGCTCACCGTCGAGGCCGGTTGCACACTCGCCGAGGTTCAGCGCATTGCTGCGGAAAACGGTCGTCTGTTTCCATTGTCTCTGGCGTCTGAAGGCAGTTGCGAGATCGGTGGAAATCTGTCGACGAATGCCGGCGGAGTGCAGGTATTGCGTTACGGCAATATGCGTGAGCTGGTGCTGGGTGTAGAAGTCGTGCTGTCCGACGGACGCGTGTGGGACGGACTGCGTGGGCTGCGCAAAGACAATACTGGCTACGATCTCAAACAACTGTTCATCGGCGCAGAAGGAACGCTCGGCATCGTTACAGCGCTGGTGGTAAAGCTTTTCCCGCAGCCCAACGCCCACGCCACCGCTTGGGCGGCGGTATCTGACCCGACTGCTGCCGTGGCGTTATTGCGCGCCGTGCAGGCGCGCTGCGGCGACCGCGTAACGGCTTTTGAGCTCATTGGCAAAGAGGCGCTACAGCTGGTGCTGAAGAATATTCCGGATATGCGTAATCCGTTTGCCGAGATCGGTGATTGGGCCGTATTGATCGAATTGTCGGGCATGGAGAAATCGGAAGGTTTGGATGAATTGCTCGAAGCGGCGCTGAACGAGGGTTTTGAAGCCGGTATGGTGAGCGATGCAGTGGTTGCGCGGAGCGGTAGCCAGGCTGAAGCGCTGTGGGCGTTGCGCGAAAACATTTCTGAAGCGCAGCGAATCGAAGGCGTCAGCATCAAGCACGACATCGCGGTCCCGGTCGGACGCATACCGGAATTTCTTGAACGGGCAGAGCAACAGTTGAAGCAACGTTGGCCTGACGTGCGCATTGTCGTTTTCGGTCACCTTGGCGATGGGAACCTGCATTACAACCCGTCCAGAGTTGAGGTTGAGGCCAATCAGGAATTTATTGAGCGCACGCCCGAAGTCAATCACGTCGTTTATCAGCTGGTGACGCAGCTGGGCGGGACAATTTCTGCCGAACACGGTCTGGGCCAGCTCAAACGCGAAGAAATCACCCGCCATCGGAGCAAAATTGAGCTGGATCTGATGCGCGCGATCAAGCAAGCGCTGGATCCTGCAGGGCGGATGAATCCCGGAAAAGTGATTTAGATGCGATTGCTTGTGCAAATACTCTTTACACCCTTCGATGTCCTGCCTATAATGCGCGCTCTTTCGCCAACGGGGGTATAGCTCAGCTGGGAGAGCGCTTGCATGGCATGCAAGAGGTCAGCGGTTCGATCCCGCTTACCTCCACCAACGAAAGAACCGACGTCCCCATCGTCTAGAGGCCTAGGACACCGCCCTTTCACGGCGGCGACCGGGGTTCGAATCCCCGTGGGGACGCCAATACATTAGCGGCGCGCAGTGTGCGGGCCGCACAGCCGGGCAGCGTTTTCCGGCAGTGGTACAAAAACGCATGCAGTACACGTGGAGTGGTAGTTCAGTTGGTTAGAATACCGGCCTGTCACGCCGGGGGTCGCGGGTTCGAGTCCCGTCCACTCCGCCAGATTTTGCCAGCATCGTGCGATGGCCTGAAATGCGTACGATGCTTGCGGGAGGTAGCCTCTCTCGCTATAATCTTGGGCTTCGGTCTGGGGGTATAGCTCAGCTGGGAGAGCGCTTGCATGGCATGCAAGAGGTCAGCGGTTCGATCCCGCTTACCTCCACCAACCGAAAGCGATGTCCCCATCGTCTAGAGGCCTAGGACACCGCCCTTTCACGGCGGCGACCGGGGTTCGAATCCCCGTGGGGACGCCACATTTTATGTGTGGGTGATATAATTGGGCAAAGCGCTTGTGGTAATGGTTTAAAAGCGCGTGCAGTACAAACGGAGTGGTAGTTCAGTTGGTTAGAATACCGGCCTGTCACGCCGGGGGTCGCGGGTTCGAGTCCCGTCCACTCCGCCAACTTGATGTTGTTGAAAGGGCCATCAGAAGGCCCTTTTATACGTTTACGCGGTCTGTTTGTCAGGCTGACGCTCTGAGTGGCTTCATACGCTTCGCCGTGGTAGCAAAACCTGTAGCAGTTTTGTAGCAATACGGTAGCAATCAATTGAGAACCCACGGCTCGCATCGTGCTGCCCGGGTCGCAAAAAAGCGAGCTGAAAGGCAGTAGCGGCGCGCGAATCGAGCGAAATCCTGTTAGTATCGCCGGATAGCTCCAGACCCCCTCTCCCTGTAGTTCAATGGATAGAACGAGCGCCTCCTAAGCGCTAAATCCGGGTTCGACTTTTGGCGGGGAGGCCACTTCTTTTCGTTGAATCCCGATGCCTCTTGTCACACTGGAAAATGCCAGTCTCGCCTTTGGTCATGTCGATTTGCTCGACCAGA
>DATGNI010000096.1:0-3999 GCA_035306825.1 Azoarcus sp.
GCTTTCCCGCCTGGATGACTTTCATCTGCCCCGCGAAGGTGAGATGGTGCAGGTCAAGAACCCCGACGAATATCGCGACATTCTGCGAACGCGCATTGGCGAGGCACCTCGCCTGCCCGACTGAACCGTAAGTAACCGACATATACGATGCAAGCACGACAACTTCCACTGCAACGCGGCTGGGGCTGGGTCGCAGACGGCCTGCAACTGTGGCGCCGTAATCCAACGGTGCTGATCTTCGCGTCGTTCACATACATGCTGCTGTTGCTGATCGTCGCGTCGATTCCTTTTATCGGGCAGATCGCGGCGTACATGTTGATGCCCATCCTGTCACTGGGCGTGCTCAACACCTGTCGCGCCATTGATGAAGGACGCAAACCCGGCCCGGACACGCTGTTTTCGGGCTTCAAAAGCAACGTCCAGCAGCTCGTGACGGTCGGCGGTCTGTATTTGGTCGGCACGATCATCGTGTTGATGATCACCAGCGTGATCGATGGCGGAGCGCTGTGGCGCGTGATGGTTGGCAAGGAAGTGCTCGACCCCTCTTCCAGCGAACTGCCTGCAGGGCTGTTCACCGGCCTGTTGATCGGCTCCGTTCTATCTCTACCGGTGCTTGCGGCGTATTGGTTTGCGCCCATCCTGGTAGGCTGGTGGAGGATTTCGGCGCCCAAAGCGGTGTTTTTCAGTCTGTATGCCTGCCTGCAGAATTGGCGGCCATTCATGGCTTTTGGCCTCGCCATTTTCGTGATGATCGGCCTGTTGCCGCGCATCGTGATCGGCTTTGCGGGAATGGTTTCGCCGTTATTGTCGAGCGTGCTGTTGCTGGTATTGCCGGTGGTGCTGATTCCGGTTCTGTTCGCAAGCTTCTATATCAATGCCCGCGACGTGTTCGGCACCAACAGTCATGAGCGTCTCACCTGATTGCCCGCCGCTGGGCTTGCTTGGCGGCACCTTTGATCCGATTCATTATGGTCACCTGCGACTTGCCGAAGAAGCGCGCGAAGTGCTTGGCCTCGGTGAAGTCGCGCTGATTCCTGCCGGAACGCCTCCTCATCGTGACGCGCCGGGCTCTATCGCTCGCCATCGTCTCGCGATGGTCGAATTGGCACTCGCCGGCAATCCCGGCCTGCGCTGCGAAGACAGTGAAGTACGCGCCGAAGGACGCAGCTATACGGTCTTGACGCTGGAACGTCTGCGCGCGCGTGAAGGCGCCCAACGGCCGCTGGTGCTGATTCTTGGCGCCGATGTTTTTTCCGGTTTGCCCGATTGGCATCGCGCGCCGGAGCTGTTTGAGTTGGCGCACATCGCGGTCGCCAACCGACCCGGTCATGCGCCCCACGGCCGACGCTGGCCGGGCGTGCTCTCGCCAGCGCTCGAGCGCCTGTGCGGCAATCGCATCACCCGCGATACTGCGGCATTGCGCGAGGCACCGACCGGGGCCATCGTGCCGTTTGACATGACGCCACTGGCGATTTCCGCCACGTTGATTCGGGATCTGTTTGCCCACCGGCTCAGCCCCCGTTATTTGCTACCCGATTCCGTTGTCGACTATATTGCTCGACACTCTTTATATTGTTGAATACATGATGTCTCTGAACCTGGCTGCACTTGAAAAAACCGTCGTTGACGCACTGCAAGACGTCAAAGCGCATGACATTGAAGTCTTCGACACCACCACAGTCACGCCGTTGTTCGACCGCGTGATCGTTGCCAGCGCGGAATCCAACCGCCAGACCCGGGCGCTGGCGCGTCACGTGCAAGCACAGGTCAAGGAAGCCGGCAGCGAAGTGATCAGCGTCGAAGGAGAAGACAACGGCGAGTGGATTCTCGTTGATCTGGCCGACATCATCGTGCACATCATGCAACCGGCGGTGCGCAAGTACTACAACATCGAGGAGTTGTGGTCGGCCAAGCCCTCCGACATTCCCAAGAGCGCCACCGGCAATTGATGCAGGGACCGCGCGCCGCCCTTTCCTTCCGTCCCAGTGGGGAGGCGAGATGAAACTCGTCATGATCGCGGTCGGCACGCGCATGCCCGCTTGGGTTGCGGACGGTTTTGACGAATTCGCGCGTCGCATGCCGCGCGAAATGCCGCTTGAGCTGGTGGAGATCAAGGCCGAGCCACGCACCACCGGAAAAACCGTGGCCGCCATGCAAACCGCCGAGGCGGCGCGCATTGAATCGGCCCTTCCCGCGCGCTGCCGTCGTGTGATCCTCGACGAGCACGGTCGTGATCTGACCACCGTCGCGCTGGCTCGACGACTCGAAACCTGGCGTGAAGAGGGTGACGATGTCGCGCTCATCATCGGCGGCCCGGACGGCCTGGCCGATTCTGTCAAACACAGCGCGGATGAAACCCTCCGCCTGTCGAGCCTGACCTTGCCTCATGCGCTCGTGCGCCCGTTGCTGGCCGAGGCGCTTTACCGGGCGTGGTCCCTGTCACGCAATCATCCCTACCATCGCGAATAAGCGAGAAAGCGAGTCCGTCCATGCGTCCCAGCATCTACCTCGCCTCCCAAAGCCCACGTCGCCGCGAATTGCTGCGTCAGATTGATGTGCATTTCGAGCTGTTGCTGTTCCGCGGCGCCGGCCGAGCTGACCCGGAACTGGACGAGGCGCCCTACCCGGATGAATCGCCGGAGCATTACGTCGAGCGTCTCGCGCTGATGAAAGCCGAAGGCGGCGTGCGACGGGTGCAGATGCGTCGCCTCGTGCGTCATCCGGTGCTCGGCGCGGACACCGCGCTCGATCTGGACGGCACCATCATCGGCAAACCCACTTCGCGCCAGGACGCGTTCGAGATTCTGAACAAGCTTTCCGGTCGCACCCATCGCGTTCTGACGGCCGTTTCATTGGCCGATGAGCAGCGCACGGAAAGCCTGCTGAGCGTCAGCGAAGTGAGCTTTCGCAAGCTGTCGGATCTGGAAATCCGCCGCTATGTCGAAACCGGAGAATCCATCGACAAGGCGGGCGCGTACGGCATTCAGGGGCGCGCCGCCGCGTTCGTCTCGGAGATTCGCGGCAGCTACAGCGGTATCATGGGACTGCCGTTGTATGAAACGGCCAATCTGCTCGATCGTTTCGGTATGCCATTGTTCCGCTGAAACGGTTCAATGCCCGGCAGAGCCCGTTCTCCTTTACGATAGTGAGAGCAGTTTCCGCGGGACGTTTTGAATAGCCGGAACGGGCGGATGGAATGCAAGGCGCACGATGCACGATCGGTCTGACTGGATCGCGCGCCGTCCAAGCCGTGTTTTACGCAGTCTCCCGTCTGCCCCAGTACGTGATTCAAAACGGCCCACAATGGGCGTCGGAGGCGTAGCGCATCCGACGCCCGGTTATCAATACAGCGCTGAGTCTCATGAGCATCGATTTCCTGATCAACTGCACACCGCAGGAAACCCGTGTTGCCTTGACCGAACAGGGTGTCGTGCAGGAATTGCACGTAGAACGCACGGCCAATCGCGGCATCGTTGGCAACATTTATCTGGGTCGTGTAGTGCGCGTGCTGCCCGGCATGCAGTCGGCCTTCATCGACATCGGGCTGGAACGCACGGCTTTCCTGCATGTCGCCGACATCTGGGGCGAGCGCAACGGCACTTCCCAGCGCAGCATCGAACGGCAACTCTCCGAAGGTCAGAGCGTTACCGTGCAGGTGCTCAAGGATCCGCTGGGCACCAAGGGCGCGCGCCTGTCGACCCAGATCAGTCTGGCCGGGCGGATGCTCGTATATCTGCCGCAGGAAAAACACATCGGTATTTCTCAGCGCATTGAGGATGAAACCGAACGCGAACGCCTGCGCGAACGTCTGACCGCCCTGATCCCCGAGGACGAGACCGGCGGCTACATCGTTCGCACCATGGCCGAATCGGCAAACGACAAGGAACTGGCCGCTGACATCGCCTATCTGCGCAAGCTGTGGGCGGAAATCCGCAACCGCGGCACGAGTTGCCGCGCGCCCACGCTGATTCATCAAGACCTGGATCTCGCCCAACGTGT
>DATGNI010000097.1:0-12388 GCA_035306825.1 Azoarcus sp.
CACTCAATACGCGGCCCTTGTCCGGAATCGGGTCGGGCAGGATGACGTCGAAGGCAGACAGGCGGTCGGAGGTAACGATCAGCAGCGTCGCGTCATCGATCGCGTAAATGTCGCGGACTTTGCCACGACCAAGTAGCGGCAAGCTCGCGATCGAGGACTCAAACATCGGGGTGGCCACGGTTCGGAAACTCCGGTTGGGGCTGAACAAAGGCGAAATTATACGCTCGCTGGCGGACCCGCAGAATGTTTTGCACCTGTCAGTTCAATGGCGCGGAGGAGCTTCGAGAGCAACGCCGGACACGCATCCAATGCGTCGTCAGGTGGCTGAAAAAACTTGGGTCGGCTGCAATTTCAATTCAGCTAATTCTGCTTTTCCTCGGAAGCCAGCCGCTTGCGCATGCGTCGCAAGCTGAGGAAGACGCAGCCCGCAATCAACGGGATCGCCATGGCGGTAATGATTTCGGATGTAAGCGGAGCAAGCTGTGGCTGGATGCCCTTGGAGAAATAATGGACGAGCTGTGAGCCGTAATAGGTGATGGCGACGACGGACAGCCCTTCGACGGTTTCCTGCAGGCGCAGTTGCAAGCGGGCGCGGCGGTTCATTTGTTCGAGCACTTGCTGGTTCTGACGCTGCAGCTCGACTTCGACGCGGGTACGCAGCAGTTGCGCATTACGTGCGATACGGTGAGAGAGCTCTTCTTGCCGTTGAGCGATCGTTGCACAGGTTTCCATCGCCGGCATCAAGCGACGATCCATGAATTCCTGCAGCGTCGGGAAACCGGTGACGCGGAGCTCACGCATTTCTTCGATCCGCAGCTTGATCAAGCGGTAGTACGCTGCACCGGCATCGAAACGGTAGGTGGTGGTCGCGACGGATTGCTCGACGTCCGCGGCAAGCCGTGTGAGATGCCCCAGCAAACGGTGCTCGCCCTCTGCATCGTCCGCGCATTGCAGCATGCGTTGGACAAGATCGGAAAGATCATCTTCGGCACGGGAGAGCAAGCGTGCAACCTCTTTGGCCACCGGAAAAGACAGCAGCGCGATCAAGCGATAGGTTTCGAGCTCGACCAAACGCTGCACGGTGCGTCCGGTTTGACGCGGGGTGAGCGAATGGTTGACGACGAGAAAGCGCGAAAAGCCATCTGCATGAATATGAAAGTCGGTAAATACCCAGCCTGCGCCGCTGGATATTTGCGACACCACCATCGGCGCTTCGCCGGCAAGATGTTTGGCGACGAGCGCTTCGGCATTGAATTCATGGTCCGGGCGAATCATCACATGGGTGGCGACGACGAGTTGGCCGGGGATGGCGCTGCACCATGCTGCTGGCACCTTGCGCAGAGCATGGTCGTCCGGCGCTTCGTCGGGCGAGTCAATATGACGAAAGAAGGTGTAGCTCGAAAACTCGTTGTGGCGTGACCAGCGGAAACGGAAATCGCCGGCATCCAGAATGACCTGCCCTGAGGAACAGTCCGGTTCAGGCAGCCCAAGCTGCGCTGCGAAAGCTGCGATGTGCGCCGGTTCACGCCCGGCGCTGCCTTCGTGGTGAAGAAAAGCCAGGTAACTGACCGCCTCGGGCGAGTGCAGCATCATCGGCGCCCGGGTATGCACTTCGTCGTTCAGGGTCTGGCGTTGCGGATGCTGAGAAAATGACGGAGACATGGGTCGAGGCTGGTGGTAACGGGTGATGTCCAATGATACGCGCAACAGGCGTCGCCAGTATTACGCTGGATGCTGAGCGCGCGCCGGAAACGGATGTCGCTCTGGATCGCGTCGTACAGCGGCTTGGATGCGAAACGCAGACGGCCGCGGCAATTTTGCCACGGCCGTCGGTTTTTTCGCCGGACGCGCCGGCCAAGGGAGCAGCTTTATTGCGTTTGCGGAACGATCAGGACCTCAACGCGACGGTTCGTCTGGCGACCCGAGGAGGTCGTGTTGTCGGCGATCGGGCGGTTCGGGCCGTAGCCCTGCAGGCTGATACGGCTTCCTTCGACCCCGCGCTGCATCAGGTAATTGGCCACGCTGGTCGCGCGCTGCTCGGACAGACGCATGTTGTAATCGAGCGGACCGGTCGAGTCGGTGTGGCCTTCAACCAGCACCACCGTGCCCTGATAGTTGTTAACGCTGGTCGCGATTTGATTGAGGGTCGCGGAAAATTGTGGCGCCAACTGGGCTGAACTGGTCTGGAAGGTGATACTGCCAGGTGCGGTCAGGCGAATCGTGTCGCCTTCGCGTGAGACATCCACCCCGGTGCCCTGCATTTGTTGGCGCAGTTCGGCCTCTTGTCGATCCATCTGACGGCCGATCAGACCGCCTACCGTGGCGCCCACTGCTGCACCGAGCAACGCGCCTTGACCGCGGTCGCTGCTGCCCGAGACGCCCATGCCGAGCAACGCGCCTGCGCCTGCGCCGACGGTTGCACCGGTTGCGGTGCGTCGATGCTCGCCTGTGTAAGGGTTGGATTCGCAGCCGACCAGTGTAAGAACAGCTGCGGTCAGGATGGTCGCGGAAAGTTTTTTATTCATAAGTAGCCCCCTGATGATGCGTAGTGTCGAACCTCGATTTTGCGCTGTTTATGCGACCTTGCATATCCGCTTTGTAAGCATGTTTGTCCGTTCGGGTTTGAAGCGCCATGCGAGTTTGCAGCGTTCAGGCTTTTTAAAGAGCGTGCTTTTTGAGGCAGGTCTGCCGGTCACGCTGCCGATGATCCTTGCATATGCGCGTGTGCAGGGTGCGCAAAATCTTTTGCGTCAGTCCGTTTGGCGTTTCCGCGCGTCGCCGGGTTGGGTCATCGCGAGTGCATCGACCCAGCGATCGAAATCCTTTTCCGTGACATGGCCGAGTGCGCACGCGGCCTCTTTCAGCGTTGTGCCTTCGTGATGCGCTTTCTTGGCGATTTCGGCCGCACGATCGTAGCCGATGTGACGGTTGAGGGCCGTGACGAGCATCAGATTGCGTGAAAGTAACTCTTGAATGCGCGCGCGATCGGGCTCCAGGCCGCGCGCGCAATGCAGATCAAAACTGCGCGCCGCGTCGCCAAGCAGCTGCAAACTGTCGAGTACGCCGGAGGCCATCACCGGTTTGTAGACGTTGAGCTGGAAATTTCCCTGGGTGCCGGCGAAGGCGACGGTGGCGTCGTTGCCGAAGACCCGGGCACACACCATCGTCAAGGCTTCAGCTTGAGTCGGGTTCACCTTGCCCGGCATGATTGAACTGCCCGGTTCGTTTTCCGGAATGCGCAATTCGGTGATGCCGGTGCGTGGTCCGCTGGCAAGCCAGCGGACGTCGTTGGCAAGTTTGAACAAAGCGCTGGCGAGGGTGCGTAGCGCGGCGCTGAGGTTGATCAACGCGTCGTGAGCGGCGAGTAGCGCGAAACGGTTCGCACCCGACCGGAAGGGATGGCCGGTCAGGCCGGCAAGTTGCGCTGCGCAGATGTCGCCGAAATCGGGGTGAGCGTTCAGTCCGGTTCCGACCGCGGTGCCGCCGATGGCAAGCGCGTACAGGTCTTGCTCGGCGTGCCGGAGGGTGTCCAGCGCGGCATCCATCTGCGCGACCCAGGCCCCGATTTCCTGATCCAGCCGAATCGGAGTGGCGTCCATCAGGTGGGTGCGGCCGGATTTGACGATATCTTGAAATTCCGTTGCCTTCGCAGCCAGGGTGTCGCGCAGGGCACGCACGTGAGGGTAAAGCCGGGCGTGCAATTCCAGCACGATCGCCACGTGCATCGCGGTGGGGAACGTGTCGTTCGACGATTGACCAAGGTTGACGTGGTCGTTGGGATGCACCGGGCATTTCGTCCCGAGCGGTTCGCCGGCCAGCTCGTTGGCGCGATTGGCGATCACCTCGTTGGCGTTCATGTTGCTTTGCGTACCGCTGCCGGTCTGAAACACGACCAGGGGGAAATGGTCGTTGAGCAAACCTTCGGCCACTTCGCGTGCGGCGCGTTCGATCAACGCGGCCTGGTCGCCTGGCAATTCTCCGAGTTCGGCATTGGCGCGTGCGGCCGCCAGCTTGAGCAGGCCAAGCGCCTGTACGATTGCGCGCGGCATGCGATGGTATTCGCGGCCGATCTCGAAATTGGTCAGCGAACGCTGAGTCTGGGCGCCCCAATAACGGTCTGCGGCGACCGTTACTGCACCGATGGAATCATGTTCGATACGGGTATGCATGCGTTCAGTCTAGCCGTAACTGCGCCCGCGTGTGTGCAAGGGGCCGGCAACACGTTGGACCAAGGCGCTGCCGGCCCCAACGTGTGCCGGCATGCGGCAAATTTACTTGACGACTTGAGTCAGTTCGCCCGCCTTGTAGCGCTGGGCCATTTTATCCAGCGGAATGGCCTTGATCCGGCTGGCCTGGCCTGCGCAGCCGAAGGCTTCGAAGCGTGCTTTGCAGACGAGTTTGGCCGCTTCGCGAGCGGGCTTGTTGAACTCTCGCGGATCAAACTTGGACGGATTCTCGAACAGGAATTTGCGCACGGCGCCGGTCATCGCGAGCCGGATGTCGGTATCGATGTTGATCTTGCGCACGCCGTGCTTGATGCCCTCGACGATCTCTTCAATCGGGACGCCGTAGGTCTCGGGCATGTCACCGCCATGCGCGCGGATGATGTCGAGCAATTCCTGCGGCACGCTGGAGGAACCATGCATGACTAGGTGAGTGTTCGGCAAACGGGCGTGGATGTCCCGGATACGTTCAATCGACAGGATGTCGCCAGTGGGTTTGCGGGAAAACTTGTAGGCGCCATGGCTGGTGCCGATGGCAATCGCGAGTGCGTCGCAGTCGGTTTGCTGGACGAAATCGGCAGCCTGTTCCGGGTCGGTCAGCAGCATCGAGGCATCGAGTTTGCCCTCTGCGCCGATGCCGTCTTCTTCTCCTGCCATACCGGTTTCGAGCGAACCCAGGCAGCCAAGCTCGGCTTCGACCGTGACGCCGATCGCATGGGCGAATTTCACCACTTCACGGGATACCGCGACGTTGTAATCATAGTCGGAGGGGGTCTTTCCATCTTCCATCAGCGAGCCGTCCATCATCACGCTGGTGAAACCGGAACGGATGGCGGCCATGCACACCGCCGGGCTTTGGCCGTGATCCTGATGCATGACGATGGGGATGTCCGGGTAGCTTTCCACGGCGGCGTCAATCAGGTGACGCAAAAAGGGTTCGCCTGCGTAACGTCGCGCGCCGGCCGAGGCCTGCATGATGACCGGACTGTCGCATTCGGCTGCAGCCTCCATGATGGCCTGGACCTGTTCGAGATTATTGACGTTGAAGGCGGGGAGTCCGTAGCCGTGCTCGGCGGCATGGTCGAGCAGCTGTCGCATCGAGACGAGGGGCATGATATTTCTCCGTTGGATGCGCGGTGCGCGTGAGATTGGTGCGTGTTTGTTGAGTTGACTGGAAGATTCTACCTGCCCAGCGAAAGAGAAAAGATTACGCCAGGTAACGCGCTTCCAATGCTGTAATGGCCGGAAGGGTGCCATCTTCGAGAAACTCGAGGAAGGCGCCGCCACCGGTCGAGATGTAACCGATGTCTTGCGCGATATCGAACTTTGCGATGGCCGCGAGGGTGTCGCCGCCGCCAGCGATCGTGAACGCCTCCGAGTGGGCGATGGCTGAGGCGAGCATCTTGGTGCCGCCCGCGAACTGATCGTACTCGAAGACGCCAACCGGACCGTTCCAGACGATGGTGCCGGCATGCGCGATGATGTCGGTCAGACGTACAGCGCTCTTCGGGCCGACATCGAGAATACGGTCGTTGGGGCCGACATCGTTGATCGAGATACGGTTGGCTCGCGCCAGCATCGACACTTCGTCGGCGACCACCACGTCGACCGGCAAGGGCACTTCGGCGCCGCGCGCTTTCATCATTTCCATGATCGCTCGGGCTTCCTCAACCAATTCCGGTTCGGCGAGCGATTCGCCGATGGATGCGCCCGAGGCGAGCAGGAAGGTGTTGGCAATGCCGCCGCCGACGATCAGTTGATCGACCTTGGCAGCCAGGTTTTTCAGAATCGTCAGTTTAGTGGAGACTTTCGCGCCGCCGACGATTGCCACGAAGGGACGCTCGGGGTTTTGGGTGGCGCGACTGAGCGCTTCAATTTCGGCGCCCATCAAGATGCCGGCGCAGGCCAGCGGCGCGAAGCGTGCGAGGCTGTGAGTGGTGGCCTCGGCGCGGTGAGCGGTGCCGAAGGCGTCGTTCACATACACATCACATAGCGCCGCCATTTTTCTTGCCAGCGTTTCGTCGTCCCGTTTTTCACCGACATTGCACCGACAGTTTTCCAACAGCACGACTTCGCCTGGTTCGGCGGTGAAGTCGCCGTCGACCCAGTCCGTGACGAGCCGCACCGGCACGTCGAGGAGCTGACCCAGGCGCACGGCAACCGGCATCAACGTGTCGTCGGCGCGCACTTCGCCTTCCGTCGGACGGCCGAGGTGCGAGGTGACCATGACGATTGCGCCCTGGTCGATGCAGTGCTGGATGGATGGAATCGAGGCGCGAATGCGCGTGTCTTCGACGATGTTGCCGGCTTCGTCCTGGGGTACGTTCAGGTCGGCCCGGATGAATACGCGTTTGCCGCCCAGGTCGATATCCTGGAGCTTGTTGACCTTCATCTCGCTCATGCTTGAACCATTGCGCGTGCAGCGTCGAGCATGCGGCAGGAATAGCCCCATTCGTTGTCGTACCACGCCAGCACCTTCACGAGCGTGCCGTCGATCACACGGGTCTGGGTGGCGTCGAACACAGAAGAATGGGCGTCATGGTTGAAGTCTGACGACACGAGCGGGTCTTCGTTGTAGCCAAGAATGCCCTTGAGCGGACCCTGCGCAGCCTTTTCCATCAGGCCATTGATTTCTTCCACGCTGGTTGCGCGACTTGCGGTGAAGGTGAGGTCAATGAGTGAGACGTTCATCGTTGGCACACGCAATGCGAAACCATCGACGCGCCCCTTGAGCGAGGGCAGCACCAGGCCAACGGCTTTCGCCGCTCCGGTCTTGGTCGGAATGATATTGTGCGCGGCGGCGCGCGCGCGCCGCAGATCCTTGTGACGCACGTCCACCAACACCTGATCGTTGGTGAACGCGTGAATCGTCGTCATCAGACCCTGTTCGATGCCCACGCCATCCTGCAGAACCTTGGCGACCGGAGCGAGGCAGTTGGTGGTGCAAGAGGCGTTGGAGACTACGTTCATCTCCGGGGTGAGGACGTCGTGGTTGACGCCATAGACAATGGTCGCGTCGACGTCCTCGCCGCCCGGCGCGGAAATCAACACCTTTTTGGCGCCTTGATCGAGCAGCACCTGAGCTTTGGCTTTGCTGGTGTAAACGCCCGTACATTCGAGCAACACGTCGACACCCAGTTCGCCCCAGTTGATCGCAAGCGGGTCCTTGGTGGAGAGAAACGGGATACGGTCGCCGTCGATGATGAGGGCCGAATCGCCGTCGGTTTCGACGGAAAAGGGGAAGCGGCCGTGTGTGGTGTCGTATTGGGTCAGGTGAGCGTTGACCTCGATGCCGCCTGAAGCGTTGATCGCGACAATTTCGAATTGGTCACGCAGGCCAAGTTCGTACACCGCGCGCAGCGTGCAACGGCCGATGCGGCCATAGCCATTGATCGCGACTTTGATGCTCATCCGGTTTCTCCTTGGGGAACAGGTTCTGAGGTCGGCTGCGTGGCCGACCGATATGACAAGACTGTCAGGCGAGGCAAGCTTTCACTGCTTCGACGATGGCGTCAGTGGTGATGCCGAAATACGGGAAAAGCTCACCGGCCGGGGCAGATTCGCCGAAGCGATCAATGCCGATCACGGCGCCCTCGAGGCCGACATATTTGTACCAGCCGCCGGTCGCGCCCGCCTCTACCGCAATGCGAGGGATACCCGCTGGCAACACGGACGCCTTCCAGTCGCTATCCTGCCGATCGAAAACGTCGGTCGACGGCATGGACACGATACGTGTGGCAATGCCGAATTCCTGTAACGATTTTTGTGCAGCCATTGCAAGCTGGACTTCCGAACCCGTGGCGATGATGACCGCCTGTGCCGAGCCGCCGTCGGCTTCCGACAGCACATAGCCACCCCGACGAATGGCGGCGATCTGTTCTTCGGTGCGGGGCTGGAAAGGCAGGTTCTGGCGTGAGAACAGCAACGAACTGGGGCCGTCCGCGCGTTCGATTGCGCAGGCCCAGGCAAGCGCCGATTCGACGGTGTCGCAGGGGCGCCAGACATCCATGTTGGGCATCAGACGCAGCGTTGCGGTCTGCTCCACCGGCTGATGGGTGGGGCCGTCTTCGCCCAGACCGATCGAATCGTGTGTATAGACGAAAATCTGGCGGATTTTCATCAATGCGGCCATACGCAAGGCGTTGCGTGCGTATTCGCTGAACATCAGGAAGGTGGCGGTATAGGGAATCAGGCCGCCATGCAGGCTGATGCCGTTGGCTATCGCTGACATGCCGAATTCACGCACACCGTAGTAGATGTAATTGCCGCCCGAATCCTTCGAGACGCCTTTCGCGTCGGACCACAGTGTGAGGTTGGAGCCGGCCAGGTCCGCCGAGCCGCCGATCAGTTCGGGCAGTTTGGGCGCGAACGCCTCGATCGTGTTCTGGCTGGCCTTGCGGGTGGCGATACTTTCGCCCTGTTCGTTAATGTGCTTGAGGACAGCCTCGACGTGCGTGCTCCAGTCTGCGGGCAGTTTGCCCGCCATACGGCGCTCAAACTCGGCCGCGAGCTGGGGATGGACGTGGCGGTAGGCTTCGAATTGTGCGTTCCATTGCGCCTCGCGGGCCGCGCCCGCGTCACGCGCGTCCCACGCGGCATAGACGTCGGCGGGGATTTCGAACGGCGGATGGTCCCAGCCGATGTACGCTCGCGCCGCGGCAATTTCATCGTCGCCCAGCGGGGCGCCGTGCACCTGATGGCCGCCTTGTTTGTTCGGCGCTCCGGCACCGATTACGGTCTTGCAGCAGATCAGCGTCGGCTGGGAAGTGTTTTCCAGCGCCTGGCGCAAGGCGGCGTCGATGGCTTCGGAGTCATGGCCTTGAACGTCGCGGATGACTTGCCATCCGTAGGCTTCAAAGCGTTTGGGAGTGTCGTCGGTGAACCAGCCTTGAACGTCACCGTCGATCGAAATTGCGTTGTCGTCGTAGAACGCGACGAGTTTCCCCAGGCCGAGTGTGCCTGCGAGCGAGCAGGCCTCATGCGAAATGCCTTCCATCAGGCAACCGTCGCCGAGGAAGACAAAACTGCGATGGTCGACGATGGTGTGTCCGGGGCGGTTGAATTCAGCGGCCAGTGCCTTCTCGGCAATCGCCATGCCCACCGCGTTGGTGATGCCCTGTCCGAGGGGGCCGGTGGTGGTCTCGATGCCCGGTGCATAACCGTACTCGGGATGGCCCGGAGTCTTGCTGTGAAGCTGGCGGAAGTTTTTCAGCTCTTCAATCGGCAGGTCGTAGCCGGTCAGATGCAGCAGAGCATAGAGCAACATCGAGCCGTGACCGTTGGACAGTACGAAGCGATCGCGGTCGGCCCAGTTCGGATTCGCCGGGTTGTGCCGCAGGTGACGGCGCCAGACAACCTCGGCGATTTCTGCCATGCCCATCGGCGCGCCGGGGTGACCGGACTTCGCTTTTTGCACCGCATCCATCGCAAGCGCGCGGATGGCTCCGGTTATCGGGTTGAATGCGGGAGATTGGACGTTGCGGGTCTGGGGCATTAGGCGGGCCGTATGCAGTTGAATGAAAAGGTCGAAATTATCGCCGAAAAGGGGGCCTTCGGTCGAGTGCAGAGGGCGAGAGCCGACGATTGGAGGAAGAAGCGAACATGGAATGTACGTTCTTTTCGTGTGCGTTACGTGGTTTCGCGTTTTTTCTCCATCAACTGCCAGATCAGTGGCGTGAGGATGAGCTGCATGGCCAGATCGAGTTTTCCGCCATCGATGACGATGGTGTTGGCGCGTGACATGAAGGAGCCCGAGATCATCGACAGCAGATAAGGGAAGTCGATCCCGCGCGGGTTGGAAAAACGCACCACCACCATGGATTCGGCCAGCGACGGTACGTCGCGAGCGGAGAAGGGGTTGGACGTGTCGACCACGGGCACGCGCTGAAAGTTGATGTGGGTGCGGGTGAATTGCGGCACGATGTGGTGCACGTAATCATGCATACGGCGCAGGATGGTGTCTTGGATGTCATCGGCTGAATAACCGCGCACTTCGGTGTCACGGTGCAGCTTTTGAAGCCATTCGAGGTTGATCGTCGGGGCCACGCCGATCAGCAAATCGGCGTGCCGTGCGATGTCGAGCTTGTTGCCGACAAAACCGCCGTGCAGGCCTTCGTAAAACAGACAGTCGGTTCCCACGGGCAGGTCTTCCCATTCGGTGAAGGTGCCCATCGGCAGCCCCCAGCGCATCGACTGTTCTTCGTTGTGGATATAGAAACGTTTGCGACCGGTGCCGGATGTGCCGTAGTTGCTGAACAGGGTTTCGAGCTCATCAAGCAGGTTGGCGTCGGGGCCGAAATGGCTGATGCCGCGCTCGCCCTTCGCTTCGGCCTGATCGATCTGGCGTTTCATTTCGTCGCGCGTATACCGGTGAAAACTGTCGCCCTCAACGATTGCGGCGTTGACGTTCTCGCGCCGGAAGATGCGTTCAAAGGTGTCTTTAACGGTGGTGGTCCCGGCGCCAGAGGAGCCGGTGACAGCGATGATCGGATGTTTTGCGGACATGAGGGCGCGTGCAGTGTGGGGTCAGGTAGGTTGTGGGACAAGCCAGCGGTGCCACAAGGAGAACAGCTCCAGATTGGCGGCGGCGATGACCGTCCGGCGCGTGCTTGGTGAAGACATCAGCGGCGCGCCGTCCAGGGCCATGCCGATGCCGCCCGCCTCGGACAGGATCAGTTGTCCTGCAGCGTGATCCCACAGCATCTGTCCGCCATGGATATACACATCGAGCCGCCCGGCGGCGGTGTAACACCATTCGAGCGCGCTCGATCCGAAATTGCGCTGGGAATAGAAGGGCGGCCGCTGCATGAGTTTTTCATTCAATGCAGGGTGCAGGCGCTTGCCGTCTACGCCGGCGACGGCGTCTTCAAGTTGTTGCGCAGCACTGCGCAGCGGTAACGGAGTGCCATTGAGCCATGCGCCTGCGCCTTTCGCTGCGCAGAAAGACTCATCGGTGACCGGATTGTAGACCACGCCAAAATGAGGCTCGTGTTCGACCAGGTAGGCAACCGAAACGGCAAAAAATGGAATGCCGTTGATGAAGTTGGTCGTGCCGTCGATCGGATCGATGCACCATAGCCCCGCGCGTCCTGCGTCCCAACTGGCCAGCTGGGCTTCGGACGTCATCTCTTCGCCCAGAACGAGGCCGCCGAACAGCGACGGTAATTCGCGACTGAAATGATGTTGAGACTCGAGATCGGCCTCGGTGAACAACGTGCCGTCGGACTTGCTCTGACGCACGGTGCGAAGATACCGCGGCAGGATGATTTCGCGTGCAATGTCGCGTACGAGGGTCTCAAGCGCACGGGCACGAGACAGACGATGCGAGGCGTTCGGCATGAGTGTCCCGCAGGGTGGCCGGATGACCCATATAATACCATGATGGTAGCGCGATTTTTTTGTTCGGACCCGGTGCCCGAGGCGGGTGAATTTCTGCTTCCCAAGGCGGTGGCGCATCATGCGGTGCGCGTGCTGCGCATGCGTGATGGCGATGCGCTGATGCTGTTCGATGGACGGGGTGGAGAGGTTGAAGCGACTCTGGTGAAATGCGGCACGCAGTGGCGGGCCCAAACGGGTGTGCGACACGAGGTCGAACGGGAGTCGCCGCTTGATCTCGTGTTGGTACAGGCGCTGGCCGGGGCGGATAAAATGGACTGGGTGGTGCAAAAGGCGGTTGAGCTGGGGGTGAAACGCATTGTGCCGGTGCGCGCCGCCCGCAGCGTGATGAAACTGGTTGGCGAACGCGCAGAAAAACGTGTCGCCCACTGGCGCCAGGTGGCCGTGTCGGCCTGTGAACAAAGTGGCCGAAACCACGTGCCCGAGGTTTCGCCTGTAGTCGATCTGCGCGATTATTTGGCGACCGAGCAGGGCGTGCGTCGTCTGGTACTGGACCCGGCCGAAGGCCAGTCTCTGGTTGAGCTTGGACGGCCGGATGGCGCGTGTCATGTGTTGGTGGGCCCGGAAGGGGGGTGGAGCGAAGATGAGCTGGACGCCTGTCGCGCCGCCGGATGCGTAGGCGTGACGCTCGGGCCGAGGGTCTTGCGCACTGAAACCGCTGGACTGGCAACACTGTCGGCGTTGCAGGTGCTGTGGGGTGATTTCTGAATTTCCAACAGGTGATGTCTTGAACCGCGAAAACCCGAACATTTCCGAACCGCGCACGCCCT
>DATGNI010000098.1:0-10343 GCA_035306825.1 Azoarcus sp.
GCCGCCGACGCTGGAAGAAGCCCGTCCGCAAATCAAGAATCATCTTGAAGAGCTGAAACTGGCGCAACATCTGGAAGAGCTCCAGAGCAAAGCGAAAATCCAGTAATCGTCTGGATCATCCAGCACAAAAAGGCGGTGTAATACACCGCCTTTTTTTATCTGTCGAGATAGCTTTGATCGTCAAACGCCGCAACCCAAGCGGGTTTGTAGACCACGAACGCCGCAGTCAACGCGCCACTGAGCCAACCTTCTGCAAAACCCAGCAACAGGAAAAACGGCAGGTACTCCGACATCAGCTTCCACCATGGATAAACGCCCGTCAGAACCAGCAACGACGTCACGAACAAGCCGCTCAACAATACAACCAGGGCTGATCCGGCAAAAGCGGTGACGAAGATGAAAACAAAGAAATGACGCGGCAGAAAACGTTCAACTACCCGCCGAAAGCCATTCGCAAGCAACACTGGCACCAGCACCATGGTGACGAAATTGAGGGGCCATGCAGCCCACTCGATCCCGCCATTGATGGCCAAACCCGTTAACGACAGGGCCAACGCACACAGTGCCAGACGCGGCCCGAGCAACAAACACGCCACCATGGCACCGAGCAAATGCAGATTGAGGCCCGGCAGAACCCCTGCCCGAAGGCTCCACAGAAACGTCAGCACGACCGCCAGGCCGAAGCCCACCCCCAGCTTCGACTCGGATTCAAGCACCTCGCTCCATTGGGTTCGTCGCACTGCACTGATCAGCGCAACGAGTGTGATGAGCGTCGCGACCACATGCCAGGAGAGCGGAAAAAGCTCAACGGGAAAATCCATTCAAACCTCGTGTCCTTCAAGTGCTGCAACCAGTTTCGGCACAGCCTCGAACAAATCGGCGACCAGCCCATAGTCGGCGATGCGAAAAATCGGTGCATCCGGATCCTTATTGATCGCAACGATCACGCGCGAATCTTTCATGCCGGCAAGATGTTGAGGCGTTCCGGAAATGCCCACCGCGATGTACAACTCCGGCGCAACGATGCGCCCGGTCTGACCGATCTGCAGCTCATTCGGCGCAAACCCCGCATCCACCGCGGCTCGCGAAGCGCCCAATGCCGCATGCAGACTTTTACACAATGGCGCGAGTACGTCGATGAAGTTTTGGCCACTTTTCAGGCCACCCCCACCCGCCACGACTACGCGCGCACTGCCCAATTCAGGCCGATCAGAATCCGTATGTGCGCGAGAGACGAAACGCGACAATCCAAGATCCGGCGTCGCGCCCAGCGCTTTGATCGGTGCCAGGGTGCGCACCGGGGCAAGCACATCCGACGCGTTCGGACGAATCGTCAGCACGCACGGGCGATCGAAACATTGCACCGTTTCCAGCGCATGGCCCGCATAGATCGGCCGCACGAAAGTGTCCGGCGAACGGATCTCCATGACTTCGCTGACCATCGCCACATCCAGCAGCCCCGCCACGCGTGGCATCAGGTCACGACCGAAACTCGAAGCGGGGGCAATCAGGTGACTGTATTGACCGGCGTGCTCGAAGATCAGCGTCGCAAGGTTTTCCGCGAACGGGTGGGCAAAATGGGCTGCATCCACATGCAGCACTCGTGTGACACCGGGCAAGGACGCGGCTTGAACCGCCACCTCCGCACATTCGTGCCCAACCACCAGCACGTCCATTTCCTGGCCCAGTTCACCGGCTCCGGCCACCACCGCAGACATGGTGGCGGCGAGCGTCTGATGGTGATGTTCAGCGATCACGAGCACGCTCATGGGATCACCTTCGCTTCGTGGCGCAACCTTGCAACCAAGCTGACGACGTCCGCCACCCGCTCGCCTTTGCCGCGCGGCGGTGGTTCAGAGACGGCATGCACCTTGAGACGCGGGGCAATGTTCACGCCGAGCGCTTCTGGAGTCGTGCGCTCAAGCGGCCTTTTCTTGGCTTTCATGATATTCGGCAGCGTTGCGTAACGCGGCTCGTTCAAGCTCAGATCGGTCGTCACCACTGCTGGCAGGGAAACAGAGACCGTCTCCTGGCCACCATCAATCTCGCGTGTCACCGTCACACACTCATCGGCCAAGGCGAGTTTCGAGGCGAAGGTTGCCTGGGGCCATCCTGTCTTTGCGGCGAGCATCTGCCCCGTCTGGCCGGCATCGTCGTCAATCGCCTGTTTGCCGCAGATCACAAGTTGTGGCGCCTCTTTCTCACACAGAGCGCAGAGCAGTTTCGAAACCAGCAAAGGTTCAAGTCGCTCGCTGGTTTCAACCAGAATCGCGCGATCAGCGCCCAGCGCAAGCGCGGTCCGCAACGTGTCTTGGCCCGCCTCCGTCCCGCAATTGACCGCGACAACTTCATTTGCGATCCCGGCTTCACGCAGGCGTACGGCTTCTTCCAGCGCAATCTCGTCAAAGGGATTCATCGACATTTTCGCGCCCGTCAGATCAACGCCGCGACCGTCTCCCAGTACACGAACCCTCACGTTGGGATCCATCACACGTTTGATGGGTACGAGGATTTTCAATTTTGCCTCTCGATACGGTCAGACCGTCCTCACGAACACGTCCGCACATTATCCCACCCCGGGCAGCGCCCGACGCGCATTGATGGCGGTCTGTCTGTAAAGGGTGGTGACATCGACGCCGCGCAATGACGCGATCACGGCTGCAATGCGCGCCAGGTTGGCCGGCGCGTTGGGGCGATCTTGCGCCCATTCAGGCCGAATGTACGGCGCATCAGTTTCCAGGACGATGCCCTCCTCCGGCAATTCAGCCGCCAGCGCACGAATACGCCGCGAACCGGAAAACGTCGCTGCGCCCCCGAATCCGAGCTTGAAGCCCATTGACAGGAAGATGTCGGCTTGCTGGCGACTGCCGTTGAAAGCGTGCGCGATCCCCCCGGGCACTTCGATGCGCCGCAATTCTTTCAAGACCGCATCCACCGCGCGGCGCACATGCAAAATCACCGGTAAATCAAAGCGCCGCGCAAGTTTCAACTGTTCGACGAAATAGAAATGCTGCAGATCCATATCGACCGGTTTGACGTAATGATCGAGCCCGATCTCTCCGATCGCAACCGCGCCACCCTTTTCCAGTCGTCCGGAAAGTGACTCCAGATCTTCCCGCTGGGCACGCGCGACATATAACGGATGAATGCCCCATGCATGCCACACGTCCGCATGAGCAGCTGACAGCTTCGCCACGGCATCGAAATTTGCCGCTTCGACCCCGGGGACAACGAAGCCGCCAACACCGGCCTTACGCGCAGCGTCGAGCACGGCCGGAACGTTTCCGTCGAATTCGGGAGCATCGAGGTGGCAGTGAGTATCGATCAACATGGCTCGTTTCCTCCTGCCGGCCGCGGCAATCAGTCTTCCGTGGTCCGCACCGCCAGACCTCTGTCGAACGCCAGCCATTGACGTTGTTCATTTTCAAGCGCGGCCGCCGTCAACGGGCGCTTTTTCAACCATTTTGCAGGCAGACGAATACAGAACCCCGCGTTTGTTTTTTCGAGAACGGCAGGCGGGGTGTCTTCTACACCGCGGGCACGGTGGAGCAAGCAGGCCAAACGCAGACACACGATCAGCGGCCAGTCCTGACGGTTGTTTTCGAGATCAGCGACTCGCGCGAGCTTGCCCCGATGCCCCAATACAATGCGCGCAAGACGGGACTGATCATGTGAAGAAAACCCCGGCATATCCGCGTTTTCGAGAATGTAGGCGCTATGTTTATGGTAGCTCGCGTGGGAAATCGTCACGCCGATTTCGTGCAGGCGCGCCGCCCAACCCAGGAATCGCCTGTCTGGATGCTCCGAATCGGCAGTCGCCGGATTGACGTGTTCCAGCAAATGCAGAGCGGTGCGCGAAACGGCTTCGGCCTGTTCTTTGTCCACATCATAGTGTTTGCCAAACGCCGCCACCGTGGTATCGCGCAGATCCTGTTTGTGATGACGACCCAGCAGGTCATACAGCACGCCGGTACGCAACGCACCTTCGGAAAACTGCATCCGCTCGACACCGAATTCGCGAAACACCGCATACATGATCGAAAATCCGCCCAACAGCACCGGCAAACGATCCGCTTTCAGACCATTGAGCTTAAGCTTGCTCACGTATCCTGCCTTTAACAAGGCTGTACGCAGACGTTCCAGTCCATCGGCCGTGATCGCCCCGGTCGCCCATCCGTTCTGTTCGAGGATTTCGAGCAGCGCTTTGGCTGTTCCGCTTGAACCGACGGCGAGCTCCCAGCCCGTTTCACGGTATGAACGGGAAAGGGTTTGCAGTTCATGCCGTCCAGCCAGCTCGGCTTCGAGCAACGACGCCTTGTCGATTTTCCCATCCGGGAAAAAGCGCAGGCTGTAGCTGACACAGCCCATATATTTCGAATCGAGCAACAGTGGCTCAAAGCTTTTGCCAATGATGAATTCGGTCGATCCGCCCCCAATGTCCACCACCAACTGCTGACGCATCGGATCCGGCAACGTATGCGCTACCCCCAGATAGATAAGGCGCGCTTCCTCCCGACCGGAAATGATCTCGATCGGGATGCCGAGCACTTTTTCAGCCTCGGCAATAAATTCAGCAGAATTTTTCGCCACACGCAAAGTGTTGGTTGCCACTGCGCGGACGGCGCTGCGCGGAATACCGCGCAGACGTTCATTGAAACGGCCCAGCGCCTGAAATCCACGAATAAAGGCATCGTGGTCCAGCCACTTTCCCTCATCCAGCCCGGCAGCCAGTTGCACCTGCTCTTTGAGCCCGTCACGCGGATAAATTTGATCATTGACGATCTTCCCGACCTGAAGGCGGAAGCTGTTAGAACCTAGATCAATCGCAGCAAGCAATTCGTGCATGGTGTGAGTGGCGTCAAGACGTCGTAGCAAAATGTGCGCGGATTCTAGCATCGCACCCCGCCCCTTCGGTGAAGCGGGTAAAGTATGGTGTGTTTCACACCGTCATAACGTGATTACATCAAAATCGTCCGACCACCGTTTCGACTTCACTATTCCCGGACCATGAACAAAGCCGATCTTCCCAACGAGCACTTCATCAACCGTGAGCTTTCGTTGCTGCAGTTTCAGCGACGGGTTCTCGCACAGGCCGCCGACCACGAAGTACCCTTGCTCGAACGGCTGCGTTTTTTGTGCATCGTATCGAGCAACCTCGACGAATTTTTCGAGATTCGGGTCTCGGGCATCAAAGAACAGATTCGTCTTGGCATCCTCACCCCCGGTATCGACGGTCTTACACCTGCCGCCATGTTCGAGCGCGTCAGCGCCGAGGTGCACTCGATCATTCATGAGCAATATGCGCTGCTCAATGACGATATTCTGCCCGCCTTGGCTGCCGAAGGCATCGTTTTCTTGCGACGCAACGAATGGAATCCAGCGCAACGCGAATGGATTGAAGACTATTTTGACCGCGAAGTCAGTCCGGTGTTGACGCCGATCGGGCTCGACCAGGCGCATCCTTTCCCGCGGGTGCTCAACAAAAGCCTGAACTTCGCCATTGAACTGGAAGGCCGTGACGCTTTCGGGCGCGACTCCGGTGCAGCCATTGTGCAGGCGCCGCGTTCGCTGCCACGCGTGATCCGCCTTCCACGCAAATTGTGCGAGCAGGAATACGGTTTCGTTTTCTTGTCTTCAGTGATGCATGCCCATGCCGAGAAACTGTTCAACGGCATGCGCATGCTGGGCTGCTACCAGTTCCGTGTTACCCGCAACTCCGACCTTTTCGTCGACGAAGAAGAAATGGTCAGCCTGATGGCTTCTCTCAAAGGGGAGCTGCAGCAGCGTCATTTCGGCGATGCGGTACGTCTGGAGGTTGCCGACACGTGTTCACCAGAGATGGAAAACTTCCTCCTGCGTCAATTTCATCTCCAGAGCGGCGACGTGTATCGCACGCCCGGCATCGTCAACCTCGTTCGTTTGATGCAGGTACCTGACTGGGTGGCGCGGCCAGACCTGAGCTATCCGCCCTTCACCCCCGGCGTGCCGCATAACGGGTTCGCCAAACGCGACATTTTTGCCACGATCCGCAAACAGGACGTGTTGTTGCATCATCCGTTTCAGAGCTTCGAACCCGTCATCCAGATTCTGCGTGAAGCGGTTGAAGATCCCCAGGTGATCGCGGTCAAAATGACGGTGTATCGCACCGGCACCGAATCGGTGTTGATGGAATTGCTCGCCCGCGCAGCCCAGAAAGGCAAAGAAGTCACGGTCGTCATGGAGCTGATGGCGCGCTTCGACGAAGAGGCCAACATCACGCTTGCGGGCCGTTTGTCAGAGGTTGGCGCTCATGTGGTCTACGGTGTGGTGGGGTACAAAACCCACGCCAAAATGTTGATGGTGGTACGCCGCGAAGCCGGCAAGCTGCGTCGTTATGTGCATTTGGGCACCGGCAACTATCATCCGCACACCACGCGCCTTTACACCGATTTCGGTCTGCTGACCTGCAACGAGGAAATCGGCGCCGACGTGGCGGAGATTTTCAAACAGCTCACGGGACTCGGCAAAGCTTCCAAGCTGATCCATCTGTGGCAAGCGCCTTTCACGCTTCAGCGCAACGTCGTCGAAGCCATCAATGCCGAAGCCGAGGCGGCCCGCGCGGGACGTCGGGCACGCATTATCGCCAAGATGAACTCGTTGCTTGAGTCCGAAACGATTGAGGCTTTGTATGCTGCCTCGCAAGCTGGGGTGAAAATCGATCTTATCGTGCGCAGCGCCTGTGCGCTCCGACCGGGCGTACCGGGCTTGTCGGAGAATATTCGGGTGCGATCGATCGTCGGCCGTTTCCTCGAGCACCATCGCATTTTCTATTTTCGTGCGGACGGAGAAGAGCGCGTCTATTTGTCGAGCGCAGACTGGATGGATCGCAATTTTTTCCGACGCATCGAAACCGCGTTCCCCGTGCTCGACCGGAAGCTGCGCCGCCGGGTTCTGCGCGAAGGCCTGCATTTATATTTAACTGACAACACCCTCGCGTGGGAAATGCTCCCCGACGGTCATTACCGCCGCAAACATTCGCGTGCGGTCAAACGTTCCGCGCAACAGACCTTGCTGAATGAATTGGCTGTTCGCTAACAGGGTGATCGGCGGACGTCGTTTGGCTTCATGCGCGAGCAGATTCAACAGCGCGCGACATTGATCACGCCGCCCACCTCGTGAATCAGCGCGATGGCGCGCTGAATTTGGGAAACCCCATTCACCTCAAAGGTGAAACGCATCTGCGCGCGACCTTTCTTGGACAGTGTATTGACGGCGATGACGTTGATCTTTTCGCGCGACAGAACGTCGGAAATGTCTCGCAGCAGGCCATTACGATCCGTTGCCTCCACCGCAACATCCACCGGAAACACCGACTGGTCGCCCTTGAAGGCGTCTTCACCCCATTGGGCTTCGACAATCCGTTCCGGCGCCTGTTTGACCAGATTCTGGAAGGAAGGGCAGTCAATACGGTGCACTGACACTCCGCGACCGCGCGTGACAAAACCCTGAATCGCGTCCGGCGGCGCGGGTTTGCAGCAGCGCCCGAGCGAGGTCAACAGTTTGCCCACTCCCACCACCAGCACTTTTCCGCCATCCTGGGGAGCAGCGCTGCTACGACCAACCACGATGTCAGACGCGTCTTCCTGCTCGGGCGGCGTTTTCTCTTTTTCGCGTAGTGCATTGAGAATCGTGCGTGCGCCCAACTCGCCGCGCCCGGCAGCAACAAACATCGCATCCGCGCTTTTAAAACCGAGCTTTTCTGCCAGGTCCTCGATGTTGGCCTGACTGCGCCCGTCGCGTTGCAGCTCCTTGATCACGAAACTGCGCCCGCGCGCAAGCACCTCGGATTCTTCAAGCTGCTTGAAATACTGGCGAATCTTGCTGCGCGCCCGGTTGGTGGCGACATAATGAAGTTGGGTGTTGAGCCAGTCACGCGACGGCCCGCCCTCCTTCGCCGCGACGATTTCCACGGTTTGGCCGCTTTCCAGGGGTGTATTGAGCGGCACCAGTTTCCCGTCAACTTTTGCGCCGCGACAGCGGTGACCCAGATCCGAATGCAAACGATACGCAAAGTCGATCGGCGTGGCGCCGCGCGCCAGATCGATTACCCGCCCTTGCGGCGTGAGCAGGTAGATGGTGTCATCCAGGGCGGCACGGCGGGAACGTTCGATCCAGTCCGCAGCATCCGTCACCTCTTCACGCCACGAAAGCAGGCTGCGCAGCAATGCAATCTTTTCGTCGTAAGCTTCGCCCGCGCTGCCGCCATCTTCTTTGTAGCGCCAGTGCGCAGCGACGCCAAACTCGGCATGCTGATGCATTTCATGCGTGCGGATCTGAACTTCCAGCGCGCGCCCGTCGGCCGCACGCAGGGCGGTATGCAGTGACTGGTAGTTATTGCCTTTGGGGCGGACGATGTAATCGTCGAACTCTGCAGGAATCGGCTCCCACAGCCGATTCACAATATCCAGCACGCGATAGCACTGGTTGACCTGCGACACCAGCACGCGCACTGCGCGAATGTCATAAAGCTGTGAAAAATCGAGTTTCTTTTTCCGCATCTTGTTGTAGATGCTGAAAATGTGTTTCGGGCGACCGGTGACTTCCGCCTCAATCCCCATTTTCTTCAACTCGGTTTTCAGCAAATCCACCGCATTCTCGATGAACTCCTCGCGCTCGGCGCGGCGCTCATCGAGCATGTGCGCGATCTGTTTGTAGCTGGCCGGGTCCAGGAAACGGAACGACAGATCCTCCAGTTCCCATTTGAGCTGACCGACGCCCAGACGGTTGGCCAACGGCGCATAGATGTCGAGACTCTCCAGTGCGAGCTCTGTCGGCGCCTCGCTGCGACTCTCGGCATAGTGACGCAGCGTCTGGGTGCGCGAAGCGAGACGTAACAATACGACGCGAATGTCGGTGGCCATCGCGAGCAGCATCTTACGCAGGGATTCGGTCTGCCCGCCGCCGCTGGCGGTAGAGGTTTTGCTCGCATCCACGCGCGTCACAACACGCAAGCCGTTGAGTTTGCGCAAGCCTTCGACGATGCCTGCCACGGAATCGCCAAAACGCTGCGTCACGGTTTCGAGACTGCCTGTTCGATATACCGGCACCCCGAACAGGATTCCCGCGATGCGCGCTTCGTGATCGAGCCGCAGGGAACTGGCGATCAGCGCCATGCCGAGTGCGTGCGTCCACACCTGTTCTCCGGTGCCGAGCACTTCGTCACCATAGATATCACGCGCCAGATCAAGCGCTTGCTGAACCTGTTGACGCGCATCCGCGTTGAGCCCGTCAGCAATCAGCTCGAACGGCGCGTCGAAAGTGTCAGAGGAAACTGCATGCGTTACGGAAACCATGCTTCGATTATCCCACGACCGGTGGTGACTACAGCAAACAGTTGCCAATGTGCCATCATGCAATACCGCCATCACCCGCTTGCTGATGCCCAAGTTTTCGTCCAATCCGTATCTTCTGCTCACCCTGACCGTACTGTTCTGGGCCGGCAACATGGTCGTTGGGCGGGGCGTTCACGAAGCGGTACCGCCTTTCGCGCTCGCGTTTTGGCGCTGGACCATTGCACTGGCTTGCGTTTTGCCCTTCGCCCTGCCCCATTTACCTGCTCAGTGGCCGATTGTGTGCCGACACTGGAAAGCACTGATCGCACTCGGTCTGCTCGGTGTTGGCGCGTTCAATACCCTTGTCTATATCGGTCTGCACTCAACCACGGCGACCAACGCCGCGATGCTTTATTCTTTTGTGCCGATCGCAACCATTGCGCTGGCATTCCTTTTGCTCAATCGCAAACTCGGGCGCCTCGAAGCAGCAGGCGTCGTGGTGTCGTTGGTCGGCGTCACCCTGATCGTCGCGCGCGGAGAGCTCAACACCTTGCTCGATCTCACTCTCAACCGAGGCGACCTGTGGTTGCTCGTCGCGGTGCTCGTATGGGGTCTGTACACCGTGGGGCTGCACTGGCGACCGCCCATTCATCCGATGTTGCTGTTCGCGTGCTGCGCCGTTGTCGGGCTGGTGGCACTGATGCCATTCTATGCATGGGAAGTGGCCGGCGGATACCGCATCGAGCCATCCACCCAGGCTTTCATGGCAATCATTTATGTCGGCATTTTTGCCGGCTTTCTCGGCCATGTATTTTACAACGCAGGGGTGGCCGCAATAGGCCCGAACCGGAGCTCACTGTTCATTCATTTGATCCCCGTGTTCGGCACACTTCTCGCTACACTTTTTCTGAATGAGCGGCCTTACTGGTTCCATTTCGTAGGCATCGCACTGATCCTCACCGGCATCTTCCTGACCACGCGTCGCAAGCATGCTTAAGCTTTTGCGTCGTTTTTTCTTTCGGCCCATACCGG
>DATGNI010000099.1:0-5969 GCA_035306825.1 Azoarcus sp.
TTTGCCGATGAACGTGATGCAACGAGTGTTGCGCAATTGATCGACGCACGCACCCGCGCCGTATTCTGTGAAACGATCGGCAACCCGCTGGGCAACATTACCGATATCGCCCAACTGGCCGAAACCGCCCATCGTCACGGAATTCCGCTCATTGTGGACAACACCGTGCCCTCGCCGTATTTGTGCCGCCCGTTTGAACACGGCGCCGACATCGTGGTGCATTCGCTGACCAAATACCTGGGTGGCCACGGCACTTCACTCGGTGGCGTAATCATCGATTCCGGTCGCTTCCCATGGACCGAGCACAAGGAACGTTTTCGCTCGCTCAACGAGCCGGATCCCTCCTATCACGGCGTGGTATATACCGAGGCGCTTGGCGAGGCCGCATACATCGGTCGCGCGCGGGTTGTACCCCTCCGCAACATGGGCGCAGCCCTGTCGCCGTTCAACGCCTTTTTGATTCTTCAGGGCATTGAAACCTTGGCCCTGCGCATGGAACGCACCTGCGAAAATGCACTGAAAATCGCCCAGCACCTGCAATCTCATTCCAAGGTGGCGTGGGTCAATTACGCCGGACTGTCCGACCATCCAGACCACTCACTGGTGCGCAAATACATGGGCGGAAACGCTTCAGGCATCTTGAATTTCGGCGTTCACGGCGGGCGCGACGCCGGGGCACGCTTCCAGGATGCATTGCAACTGATCACGCGACTGGTCAACATCGGCGATTGCAAAACACTCGCCTGCCACCCCGCCTCCACCACCCATCGGCAACTGTCCGATGAGGAATTGGCGAAAGCGGGCGTTCGGACCGACATGATTCGATTGTCGATCGGCATTGAGCATGTTGACGATCTGATCGCCGATCTGGAACAGGCACTCTCTCAAGTCTGAGGCGGGTTCAAAGCAACGAATCAATGAACCTCGCCAACTCGATGTCGAGCGCGGACAATCCGTCCGCATCATGGGTCGAGAGCGTGATGTCTACGCGATTGTAGACATTGAACCACTCCGGGTGATGGTTCATCTGTTCGGCCTTTAACGCAACCTGCGCCATGAAACCGAAAGCGGCATTGAAATCCGCGAAACGCAGGCTGCGCGTAATCGCATCGCGGTTCTCCACCTCATTCCAATGCGACAACGCAGCCAACGCTTCGCGGCGAGCTTCTGGAGCCAATTTCTGTGCCATGTAAAACCTTCGTTGTCGGGCTGATCCTCATCGCGTATCCTGCGCGCTTTTCCGCTTTGAGACCACTGCCTTGAGCGCTCGCAACACTTACGATGTCATCGTGATCGGCGCTGGCGCAGCCGGCATGATGTGCGCCGCGCAGGCCGGTCAACGCGGCCGACGCGTCTTGCTTGTCGACCATGCGAGCAAGCTGGGCGAAAAGATCCGGATTTCTGGCGGCGGACGCTGCAATTTCACCAATCGACGGGTCGATGCAACGAATTTCCTGTCGCGCAATCCGCATTTCGTCCGTTCGGCGCTGGCTCGCTATGGCTCGCAGGATTTCATCGACATGGTCGAGCGCCACGGCATTGATTACCACGAACGCGATCATGGCCAACTGTTCTGCAATGACTCCGCGCGGGACATCATCGACATGTTACGCACCGAGTGCGAATGGGGAAATGTTGAGTGGGCCATGCCGTTGGCGGTGGAGAGCGTGCGCTCCCTGGATGATGCTGACGGCATGCGTTTTGAACTGGCCACTGCGCGGGGCGCCCTGCGTTGCGAAAGCCTGGTGATCGCCACAGGCGGGCTGTCGATTCCAAAAATTGGCGCCACACCTTTCGGTTATCACATCGCTGAACAGTTCGGCCTACCGATCGTCACGTTGCGCCCTGCCCTGGTCCCGCTGACGCTGCCCCCAGAGTCACTGGAACGTTTCGCGCCGTTGTCGGGCGCATCCTTGGATGTGGTGGCGCACTGCAACGGCGGTCAATTTCGTGAGGCGCTGCTGGTCACGCATCGCGGTCTGTCCGGTCCAGCCGTCCTGCAAGTGTCGAGCTATTGGCAGCAGCAGATCCATTCCAGCGCACCCTGGATGCCGGTATCGGTCAATCTGTTGCCCGACCTGGATATTCTCGCCTGGCTCACCGAACATGCTTCCAGCCGCAGCCTCTTGCCCAACCTGCTCGCCGAGCATTTACCCCGCCGTTTCGCGCAAGCATGGTGTGCGTTGCACGAATGGAATCAACCCATGAACCATTTTTCCGTGCGGGCGCTGGACACTATTGCTCAGGCCTTATCCGATTGGCGCATCGTGCCGGCCGGCACCCAAGGGTACGCCAAGGCGGAAGTCACGCTGGGCGGCGTCGATACCCAGGCCTTGTCATCGAAAACCATGGAAGCGCGCACGGTGCCAGGGCTGTTCTTTATCGGCGAGGTCGTGGACGTGACCGGTCATCTGGGCGGCTTCAATTTTCAGTGGGCGTGGTCTTCCGGGCATTCCGCCGGTCAGTTTGTCTGATCAGCCCCGCGCGCACGCGCACCTCGCAAAAGCGGCACCAGCGCCGCTGCCTGGACTGAAATCAACAGCACAAACGCAATCGTAAGACCGGTCTGCGGCGTGTGGCCCGCGGCATCTACCACGTCAAGAACGATCCCGAGCCCCCACTGCACAATGAACGCACCGGCAAAAGCCATCAGGTTGATTGCCGTGCTAACCCGACCGAAAGCCTCGCGCGGGAAAAACCGCGCTGCCGCCACGTACACTTGCGCATTCACCGCAGCCAATACGCCCAGCACAAACCACAATATCGACGAAAACCCGACTCGACCCACAATCAGCAGCTCCACCACCAGAACCAGACAGAAACCCCCTCGAATCAGGTGCAACGGTTGAATACCGTAGTGCGCGAGACGGGTGCCGAAGAAACCGATGGACAACTGGCCGGTCAGCATGCCGAGGTTGAGCAGTACCAAGAAAATAGCGGCCTGCGCCCGGGACAATCCGTCCAGATGCATCAGCCACGGCACGGCCCACAAACTCTGTAGCGCCATGAACCCACCGGTGAAAAACATTGCGCCACCGGCAAAGCGCAAGAAAAACGATGAAGTGAAGATCTTGCCGACTGAACGCAGCGCCTCCCCTAACGTTTGCCTGTGCCCTCCGGGAGGCGTTTCCGGAACGCTCAACGCGATGTAGAGCGCCGTGCATGCTGCCACGGCGGCAATGGCCCAAAAGATCCCGCGCCAGCCAAGGAACGGCAGCATCGCTTCGACCGGTGTGGCCGCTGTTAACGCACCCAGCGCGCCGGCGGCCATGATGAAACCCGTCATCGAACTTTGCTGCTGCGGCGGGAACCACAGCGAAAACGCTTTCAGGCCCGACATCAAGCAGGCTGAGACTCCCAGGCCAATCAACGCGCGTGCGAGACTCAACTCAAGCATTGTCTCGCCGGTGGCAAAAAGTGCCGAGCCAAAGGCGGCCAGCATCAGCAAGGCGACGTTGATGCGACGCGGACCAAAACGATCCAGCGCGATGCCGAGCGGAATTTGCGCAAGCCCGAAAGCGAGGAAATAGGCGCTCGTCAATAAGCCGAGATCCGCCGCCGACAAGGCCAGTTCGGCTGTCAGATCAGGGGAAATCACCGCATTGACGGTACGCAGCAGATAGGAGAGAAAATAGCCGAGCGCAAACGGCAGAAAAACCATTGGCCACACGCCCGGCAGCACATCACGGCTCACAACCCGTCCCTCATTGCACTCTTCGGGCCTCGAAGGTCACTTCAGGCCATTCGTTGAGACCGTCCCTGGTACGCATGGTGAAATGAATCACATCCGCCTCATCTGCGATGCCGACGTAGCTGTGGCGCAATTCCCGCCGCACGTTACCAAAGGTTTCATGGCTGCGAGTGTGGAAAGTGACCTGTTCATCGTCAATCACAATATTCTCGCTCACGCGCCGCACGCCAAACAGACTCGCGTGACCGGTCGCACCCTCCCGGGTGTCACGAAATTGCAAGCGCTCCTGATGCACAACGCCCCGTCCGTAGTCGACTTCGGCCACCCAGTCTCCGACCACCGGAGAGGTCGAGGCAAACCACGTACCACTTGCCACCAACAAGCCGCCAAGCACGACCAGCAGTGTTACCAAGCCAGCAGCAAACAGGATCTGACGACGCGCATCATTCACCACCTTCCCGACCGGAACAGGCAAGCCTGCCGAGAGTTCGTCGATCAGCCTGCCAACATCCTGCGCCCAGTGCTCGGACGAAATTTCGCTGGGTTCGATCGACGCAAAACGGGCAATCCCTTCTGGCAAGTCACTGCGGGCCGGCATTTCGGCCCCATCCACCGTTACCGCAATCACCCTGCGTCCTGTCGTGAACGCCATGCGAATGGTCTGTTCCAGCCAACGCCCACTTTCATCTTCAAGCGCCGCAGCCCCCTGTTCCGCCCACGCGTCATCGACCACCACCAACACATCGTCAACAGCCTGTACGGCCTGGCCAAGCTTTTCCACGTCCGAACCCGGTGCAACGGAATCCTCGCATGACAACCGCTGGCTGACCTCCAGGGCCCCGCGCAGTCGGGCTGCTGTCTGTTGTCCGTCTTCGTTACGAAAGGCGATCAATACACGTTGCATCTTGCTTTTCTCCCTGCCAAAACCCCCTGGCCATGAATACAAATTGTACGGTGTCCGCACCCGGATTGCCTGTTCAGCAAGGTGCGCTGTTACTTTTTGGGGGGTTCGGCGGGGAGAGATTTGTCCAAATGTGTTAAAGTTTCGGCTCTTCTCACAACAGCAAACGCAGCAACGGAACACGCGGCGTGCAGTTTGCGGATCGTTATTCAGTTTTCCATCCTCCCGTCCTCCCTGTCTTTGGCGCAGCGCAAGCTCCGTCTGTCGCAGTTGCCCTTTCGGCCAGGGCTGTCGTCCGTGTGTTCCGGCTTCGATCATGACTACGAACCGGACTGAAACATCTCTCACCTTCCGTCCCGCGACGCTCGAAGACGGCTCCGCCTTATGGCGCCTCATCCGTGACGCGGGCACGCTCGAACTCAATTCCTCCTATTTCTATCTCGTGTTTGCAGCGGACTTCGGTGATACCTGTCTGCTCGCCGAGCAGAACGGCGAAGTCGTCGGTGCCCTGATCGGCTTCCGCTCGCCGCGAGATCCCGAGTCAGCCTTCGTTTGGCAAATCGGTGTGGCCCCTTCGATGCGCGGCCAGGGACTGGCGAAGAAAATGTTGCGCGCCTGGCTTGAACTGCCAGCAGTCAAAGATGCCCGCTGGCTTACCGCCACAATCAGCGAGGACAACATTCCTTCGACCCGCCTATTCCAGAGCGTGGCGCGCGAACTTGGCGTGAGCTGTGACGTTCAGCCGCATTTCACCGCCGAATCCTTCCCAGACAATCATCCGGCCGAGCCGTTGTTTCGTATTGGACCGCTCGCCTGAACGAATTCGAATATCCCGCAAGGAGAACCAAAAATGAATATCTTCGAACGTCATGAATCGGAAGTGCGCAGCTACTGCCGCAGCTTCCCGGCTGTATTCGAAACGGCCAAAGGCGCCTGGATCACGGACGAAAATGGCAAGCGCTACCTCGACTTCTTCGCCGGCGCCGGCGTACTCAATTACGGCCATAATCCGGACCGCCTCAAGAAGGCGCTGATCGATTATGTGTCCGCCGATGGCATCACCCACGCCCTCGATATGTACACCACCGCCAAACGCCGCTTCATCGAGCGCTTTCAAGAAGTCATCCTCGCGCCGCGCGGCATGGATTACAAACTGCAGTTCCCCGGCCCCACCGGCACCAACGCGGTTGAATCCGCCCTCAAGCTCGCACGCAAGGTTACCGGCCGCGAGCGAATGGTGAGTTTCACCAACGCCTTTCACGGCATGACGCTGGGTTCACTCGCCGTCACCGGCAACGGCTTCAAACGCGCAGGTGCGGGCGTTCCGCTGAACAACACGCTGGCCGTCCCCTTCGAAGGCTATCTCGGTGACGAAAC